>DASQIV010000094.1:0-7120 GCA_035631415.1 Pseudoneobacillus sp.
GGAGATGTTGATAGGGCAAAATCTTGGATTGAGGATGCAGTTGGAAATGGTGCAACACTTGCATATGGAAACGAAGCAGAAAATGGAGTTTTGAAGCCAACGATATTATTAAATGTCGCTTCTTCTGAAAAAATTTCTTGCCAGGAAGCCTTTGCTCCTGTTGTCCATGTCAATTCTTTTGAAAACTTTACGGAAGCTATTCGGCAAGTGAATGATTCAGAATATGGGCTTCAAGCAGGTGTTTATACATCCAATCTTCAGAGAGCCTTCCAAGCAGTAAAGCAACTGCATGTTGGTGGAGTCATGGTTAATGATATACCAACATTCCGTGTTGATCATATGCCTTACGGTGGGGTTAAGCTGAGCGGTATGGGTCGTGAAGGAATTAAATATGCTGTTGAAGAAATGACTGAATTGAAGCTTGTAAGCTTTAAATTATAAATCTAATTTAGGTGAAAAGGGGTTGACCTACTAGAGGTTGCCCTCTTTTTATAAAAAGAGGGGTTATTGATGAACGAATTGGCATCAATATTTGAATATCGTGATCAGGGAATTTGGCTCCAAATCTATGATGATCCTTTTAACAAACGAATTCGAATAGACGATTTTTACGGTAATCTAGAAGCAATTATGGACTATGCAGAAAAATTAATGAAAGAAAAGAAACGAGAAAAATTAATCTTTAAAGTAAGGAATGAACATTTGCAATCATTCATCCAACAAGGATATATCATGGAAGCTAAGATTGACCAATATTATCTAGGGTCTGATGCTTATTTTTTTACCAAATATTTTGATATTCAGCGAATGGAAAGTAACCATTGGATTACTGAAGATCAAATGTTGCACAGTATAAACGGAATGGCTTTAACCTCAGATACAATTCGCCCTCCTCAAGAATATCAATTAAAAAAAGTAGAGGTTGTTGATGCGGAAAATTTAGCAGATTTATATCAGCAGGTCTTTCAAATTTATCCAACTCCCTTACATGACCCCAATTATATAAAAAAAACGATTGTGGAAGGGACGATTTATTATTGCTTTTATTGTAATGGGAAAATTGTAAGTGCAGCCTCTGCAGAAATAAATCAAGCGTATAGGAATGCTGAGCTTACCGATTGTGCTACTCTATCCGAGCACAGAAAACATGGTTTTATGAAAATTTTATTAAAGCAGCTTGAAAAAGATTTATTTGAACAAGGTATCTATTGCTCGTACTCCATTGCAAGAGCGCTTTCTTTCGGAATGAATGCGGCTCTACATCAATTAGGGTATGAGTATCGTGGAAGATTAAAAAATAATGTTTTTATCTTTGATAAGCTTGAAAACATGAATGTTTGGGTGAAAAATTTAGCTGAACAGCCAGATTTTCGGCAGTAAAGTGACAATTTTTCGGCACCGTCTCATATAGATAATAGGGGATGGTGATTTATGGTGCAATTATCGGAAATGACCAATGAAGTTTTAGCTGCGATATTAAAAAGCATTGATGAGGGAATTCACGTTGTAAATACGGATGGAATCACGATTTTTTATAATGAGGTGGCTGCTAAGCATGATGGTTTAGAAATTGAAGAAGTGTTGGGTAAGCCATTGTTAGACGTTTTTCCATCTTTAAATAATGAAACGAGCACTTTATATAAAGTATTAAGTACAAAGAAACCTATCTATAATCAGCCTCAAACCTATTTGAACAAACATAGTGTGAAAATTGAAACGATTAATACTACCTTACCTATATTTGTTCAAGAAAAAATCATTGGGGCTGTTGAAATCGCAAAGGATTATTCACGTATGAAACTCCTATCTGAACGTCTGCTTGAGCTACAAAAGGGACTTCATCCTAAGCGTAAAAATGAACTCAAAGTAAAAAATACAAACTATACTTTAGATGATTTACTTACGGTAAATGGAAGGTTCAAAGCGATAAAGGTGAAGGCTAAAAAACTAGCTCAATCTGAATCATCCATTCTTGTATATGGGGAAAGCGGAACTGGAAAAGAGCTTTTGGTCCAGGGAATTCATCACACCTCAAAAAGAGCCGATAGACCGTTTATTGCCCAAAACTGTGCTGCAATACCTGAAGCATTGTTAGAAAGTATTTTGTTTGGTACCGCAAAAGGAAGCTATACAGGTGCTGTGGATCGCCCTGGATTATTCGAGCTTGCAAATGGCGGAACGCTTTTTTTAGATGAATTACACGCCATGCCCATTGAACTTCAAGCAAAGCTATTAAGAGTGCTTGAAGATGGCATCGTGCGCAGAGTTGGTGGTTCTAATAGTGTTTCAGTTGATGTCCGTATTATTGCGGCTATGAACGAACATCCGAACACAGCATTGGCAAATCAAAAAATCAGATCCGATTTGTTTTATCGCTTAAATGTTCTAATGTTTGAATTAATACCTTTAAGAGAACGTTTAGAAGATATACTCATTTTAAGCAAACATTTTATTGAGTATTTTAATAGACAGCTTGATAAGAAGATAAGAGGAATTACCCCTGAAGTAGAACGATTATTTTTACAATACCAATGGCCAGGAAATGTTCGTGAATTAAAGCATTGTGTCGAATACATGATGAACATGTGCGAGGGGCATGAATTGACTATTCAAGAATTACCTTATTTGTTTAAGCAAAATATCGATGATAAAAGTAAAGACCAGCAAAAGCCAGGTAATCTATCATTACGCAAACATGTACAAGAGTTAGAATCAGAATTGATCTCGCAGGCATTAGCCATTAGTGAAGGTAATATCCAGCAGGCTGCTAAACTATTAGAGATCCCAAGACAAACCCTTCAATATAAATTGCAAAAAGCGAATCCAACCACGACTGCCGAATAATTGGCAGTTTTTTTATTATTAATATGTTCATAACATTCCAAATTCCTTTATTTATGTCAATTCACCATTTTGGCACATATCTTGCATTATAGATAAGAAAAGGATTTGGGAGGAATGTTACTTTGAAACAATCATTATATAAACCAAAGCGACATTGGAAGGATATAGAACTATGGAACGATGTAACAGAGGAACAATGGAATGATTGGCTATGGCAGTTAACAAATACGATTCGTACTCTAGATGATTTAAAGAAAGTGATAAATCTGACACCAGAGGAAGAGGAAGGCGTACGGATTTCAACTAAAACGATTCCTTTAAATATTACTCCTTACTATGCTTCCCTTATGAATGAAGATGACCCGCGTTGTCCGATTCGTATGCAATCCGTGCCTATTTCAAAAGAAATTTATAAAACAAAATATGATTTAGAGGATCCACTTCACGAAGATGAAGATTCGCCAGTGCCAGGATTAACGCATCGTTATCCAGATCGAGTATTATTTCTTGTAACCAATCAATGCTCGATGTACTGCCGTTACTGTACGAGAAGAAGGTTCTCAGGGCAGATTGGGATGGGTGTTCCTAAAAAACAACTAGATGCCGCCATCCAATATATAGCTAATACTCCTGAAGTTCGTGATGTGTTAATTTCAGGTGGAGATGGCTTATTAATTAATGACAACATTCTAGAGTATATTTTAAAAAACCTTAGAGAGATTGACCATGTGGAAATTATTCGTATCGGGACGAGAGCACCGGTCGTTTTTCCGCAACGTATTACAGAGAATCTTTGTAACATTCTTAAAAAATATCATCCTATTTGGTTAAATACCCACTTCAATACATCCATTGAGATTACAGAGGATTCAAAAAGAGCATGTGAGATGCTCGCCAATGCTGGGGTGCCAGTTGGTAATCAATCGGTTATTTTAGCTGGTATAAACGACAGTGTTCCAATTATGAAAAAGTTAATGCATGACTTAGTAAAAATTAGGGTTAGACCGTATTATATTTATCAATGTGATTTATCGGAAGGAATTGGCCATTTCCGCGCACCGGTTTCAAAGGGACTTGAAATTATAGAAGGATTACGTGGACATACGAGCGGATATGCCGTCCCAACCTTCGTTTGCGATGCTCCTGGTGGTGGGGGAAAGATAGCACTACAACCTAATTATTTAATCTCACAGAGTGCTGAAAAAGTGGTGCTGCGAAACTTTGAAGGAGTGATTACTTCTTATCCGGAACCTGAGAATTACGTGCCTGGTCGAGCTGAGGACTATTTCAAAGGAATTTACAATGATTATGAAAAGTATAAATCAAATGTAGGGATAGCCGCTGTTATGAACGACAGTAAATTCAACCTGATTCCAGAAGAGCTAAACCGCTTAAATCGTAGAAAGAAGTATCAAGAGGATCAATCACATACTTCCTTAAAGGATAAACGAGAAAAACGTGACGAGCTGAAGGAAAAGAAATTCAAGTCACAACAAAGTAAAGCAGTGGATAGCCAGGAAGCCGATAACCAAGGCTCAAAAGCCAGTGAATAGGAGTGTGAATATGGATATAAACTGCGAATGGTGCGGGGGAAAGGCGGCCAAAGGAGAAGGAACGGTGTATTGGGAGTTGCCTGATGGTTCAAGGGCCATTGAGATTACGGCAACGCCTGCTGTAATCTGTAAGGAATGTGATATGATGTATCAGTCGGATGAAGTAATTAAGGAAATTGAGGATCAATTGTTTTTGGTTGATACAAAAATAATCAATAATACTATTAGTTTTAAAGAGTTAATGGAACTACCTAGATTGTTGAAGAGAAATTATTTTGATTTTTCGTCTTAGAATAATTCTATTATTACTAGGCACTCAGCAATGGGTGCCTTTGTCATGTGAAAAATCTATCTTGGTTTGTATTAATTCTTTTAATCGATCCTGTTAATGTAGAAAACACAAAATTTAAAGATATAGTGAGTTACATCGTAAATGATTTAGTTAAGAAAAAAGGGAACAAGATTTCTGTAGAGATTTATGACAATAAAGATGCTCTAGTTCTGCATTATAAACTATACGGGGACATGTCGCTTGGGCGTGTGTTAAATAATGAAGAATACATATTTGTAGGTAATCATCATGTAGCAGGTTTTTCTGGAGAACTTGAAACAGACTTATTCTTAAATACATTGTACTATTATCCTGCAGCTAATTCGGAGGATAACCCACTCGTTGGTAAATATGCAGGCGCTATTGAATACAATCCGAAGCAATAGAGACGATCACGTTAGTTAAGTGATCGTCTTTACCATTTTAATAACATTAATTTTAAAAAAGGTATAAGTATAATCTATTTAATCTATTATGTACAATTTCAAAAATAGGAGGTTAATAAATGCGAGAATTATTATCAAAGGTAAAAAGGATAGGGATAGAATCTGGTGTTATTGAGATTCGTCTATACTCGGGTGATACTGACCACTTTATATGTTTTGATTTTTATGATAAAGACTCAGGTGTAGATTGTGCGTTAGAATCTATTTCTTTAGTCGAGTTCAGTTCAATTAAAGAATCAAATGTAGTAGGAGAATTTGACTTAAAACGTATAAAGAATAGCGAGGAAGCTATAAAGGTAGAAAAGTTACTCTTGAAAAAGGTTAAAGACATGGAGGTTCAACTTGTTAGTAGAGCAAAAGTACTAGCTAATGAAATAAGTGAAAAGACTGGGGTTCGTGTAAAAGTTGATCCAAAAATAAAAGGGTAGCCTTATGTGCATACAGAATTCGAAATTAACATGTCGATTGCTCGAGATGCTTTACGTGGTATTGATGATGATTAATAATACAAAAGATAGTTGTCTATTTTCTGTGGTTAGTTATTGCACAGTACAACGATACTGACAATAAACAACCATCAAGAGACGATACTGTAAAAGTAATCGTCTCTTTCTCATTCAAAGGATAAAATCTAAGAAAATAAAAAGCTGTTCATACTCAGTTGGTATTTTTGGGGTTTGAATAGTAATCCTTAGCTTATTAATCAGATCTACGGAGAATTGATTATTATGAATCTAGGGCATACCCTTCTGATATTTGGAGTTATTCATATGTTTTCTAATAAATTTATAAAATACTATGTATATTGAGGTAGCGAAAAGATAAAAAGCAAATGAATTAAGAAAAGTCCATCCACTAAAGTGGAATACATTAAAAAACACAGCTAACCATTCAAAGCCCAAAGCAAAAAGAGACCAAAGTAACACATAGGCTGTAATGTATATACCTTTTGGATTAAACTTGTCAAATAAATATACACATAGTAATGCATAGGGCGAATACATCAGATAAGTTATGATGTCAGTTATTTCGTATTTTTTAAGGTCATTAAGGTCGTATAAATCCAAGGGTGGCGTTGCTATTAAATGATCCATAATGATTGCAATTGAAACATTCAGCAAAATCATTAAGATAGAAATGACATGAGGATATCTTTTGGGGAGGAACAAAACCCATATGAATCCTAAGGTAGTGTTTAGGATGATAAACCATTCATTTTCGTTAAACTGCTCTGGAAATGGTAACAATTAGCTCAACTCTTTTCTAAGGATATTTTTAAAGCAAGTTGAGAGAAAGGTTATTACAAGGAGAATAGCACCCCACTCTATAATGGAAAATAACAGATTCCATTTTTTAAAAACATATACATCAAGAAGGGTTGCTAGATATTCAACTCCTATTAAAAGAGGTATTAAAATTAATAGGTTTTTCCATATCTTCTTGTTTTTGGGGTCCTGTGTTTTATCTATATACCAAATAATTAGAATTGGAATAAGAAAAAGTCGGATAAGTGCCATTGTCCAATAACTAGTTGAATTGCTATTAAAATTGATCATTTCCATGTTCAATGCAAATATTGTCATAAAATTATGATGAATAATGTTACTGACCATCCAAATAAAGAAAATTTCAAATAAATGAAGAGTCTTCTTGGAAACGGCATATGAAAGGTTTACTATCACGGTTATTGCAAAAAATATTGAGAATGCCAAAGTTCCTCCACCTATCTCACTTTTTAAAATAGTATTATCCCTTATAAATAAAATATTCCTTCTTCAGCTAATAGGGCCATTTAATGAATAAGCAATGGGGGCAAACGCTTGATTCTTATTCGTTTTAAGGTTTGGTTGAATAAGCTACTTTATTTCGCGTAATAGAAACAAACTGTGGCATAAAAAGGGCTAGGTTTAAATAATCCCTAGCGAGTAGATAATCGATTAACCTTT
>DASQIV010000095.1:0-3461 GCA_035631415.1 Pseudoneobacillus sp.
AATTAATTGCAGCAATTCCTTAACAGTTAACCCTGGCATAACACTTACCTCTTGGAGCATAGTCCCAATTTTTTCTCGGACGCTTTTTTCATGTGGAAGCTTTCCGAACAATTGAACATCACCCATATTTGGTTTTAATAATCCTAAAAGCATTGAAATTGTCGTTGTTTTACCTGCACCATTTGGACCTAAAATGGCAACAATTTCCCCCTTTTGAATAGTAAATGTTACATTTTTTACTGCTTCTTTATGATGAAAGAACTTAGTCACATTCTTTACGTTCACTATTTCATTCATTAGTAACTGCACCTCCTGATTTCTAAGTTTATTGTAGGGTAAATGAAAATGATTTTTTAGTAGAAAATGTCATGAGATTCATATGACAATTGTCATATTAATTCCCTGTTTAATAACGTTGATTAAGGGTATATATAAATAATTTATTATCATGTTTGGTTATGATATGAAAGTGTGTCTAAAGACTCCATCCTTATGGAGTCTTTTCTTCATCCTGATAACAAATCAGAATTATGGGAGAGATTAGATTGAGAGATGTCACTCTACATCAAATATTTAAGCATCATATAGCCCAAAAATATCTAAACCGTTCAGGCTTAGCTCATGCGATTGCTGTTGCTTATCATGCTTTTCATTTGGCAAAAGAGCAAAAAGTGGATCTTGATATTGCAACAAAGGCTGGATTGCTTCATGATATGGGGCACTACACCTGGTATCGTAATGGGAAATGGGATTACGATTTGTATAAGCAAAATGATATTCATGCAATCAAAGGTGCTGAAAGAGCGCATAAGCTTTTAATTAGGCTTGGTGAAAATCCAATAAAAGCCAAAGCAATTGCTTTAGCTATTTTGTTTCATACGGATTCTTTTCTTCCGTCTAACGATATCGTTCGGACTCCATTACAGCAAATTGTCAAATGGGCCGATGAGAAAGATGAAGAAGAAGGAGGATTGCACCACTATCGAACCATTAAATATGACAGAGCCAAAGACAGCATCATTCGTTTAGACAACTGGATCGACAAAGAACTAAACAACAACACACCACCGCTTTAAAGGACTGGGGGTCAGACCCCCAGTCCTTTAAAGTGGTATAGTAAGTCGTTGGGGCTCAGCAAATATTGTTGAGCCTTTCATTCAATGAGATTGTCTTTAACGCAATCTCCCTTTTTATTCTAATCATTAGGTTTGTTTCATAAAATTTAATAGATACATTGCAGGAAAAGGGATGATTATATGGAGTTTACAATGGTTCACCTGAAAAATTTGTTGATAATCCCCGTTCTGATAGTCTGTTTATTTATTATTCCTACAATCATTTCTTTCTCTGACAAGAATTATCTCAATACAAACATTAACGGTGAAGTAGTAACTACTGATCTATTATTAACATTCTTAAGTTCTGAAAATGCCTCCCTTAGAACGAAAATCCATCAAGAAGAGGATTCTTTGCTTACAAAATCAATAATCCTTATGAATGAAATCACAAATATAAATATGAAGAATCTTCTGAGTTATATTCAAAATGAAATCCCAGGTTATCATTCATCAAAAGTGGTGGGAAAAATAGATATGGTTTTCAGTATGGAGTCTGCTCCTCCTATGGATCAGCTTATTAAAGAAAGGGATCTGGCTATGAATGGACAAGAAAAAATGGATGATGAAATGATCGAATCCAAACTAGTCAGCGGTGAATTCCAGGATAAAAAGATATTTATCTATCATACACATAGTTGGGAAACGTATACCCCAATAAATAGTAAAAATTCAATTAACATAACAGATGTAGGGGAAATGCTTGGGATAGTCCTAAAAGAAAAAGGAATAACCACAGTTGTTGATAAAACGAACATAACCCAAGAGCTGGAGAAAAAGGGCTGGCCCACAAATAGATCCTATCAAATTTCAAGAGATATTGTTCAATCCGTTATGGCAAGCAACAAGGATTTTGAATACTTTATAGATTTACATCGTGATTCAGCACGTAAAGATGAAACCACTGTCACTTTAGAAAATAAAACATATGCGAAAATTGTTTTTGTCATCGGGGAGGAAAACAAGCACTTTAAACAGAATCTTGAATTAGCAAAGGAATTAAATAACTTTTTAGATGCCAATTATCCCGGAGTAAGTAAAGGCATACTTGGAAAATATGGTGATGGTGTGGATGGGGTTTATAATCAAGACCTTTCTCCCAACGCCCTAGTGGTTGAGGTAGGAGGAGTAGATAATAATGAGCAGGAAATTAAAAATACAATAAATATTTTAGCGGATGCCATTGGTCAAAATTATTGGCAGGCAATCGAGGTAAATGGAACAACTCACCCCTAAAAGGAAGTTAATTGCGTACGATCTGTTAGAATGAAAAAACTATTGTTATTATCTTAGGAGAAGAAAAAATGTTTTGGGTATATTTATTAGCAAGTTATCTTATAGGCAACATCATGTTTGGCTACATAGTATCAAAGCTCTTTTATCATCAAGATATAAGTCAACAAGGGAGCGGTAATGTAGGAGCAAGGAACGCAGGGAGAGTTTATGGGAAAAAAGCATTTGTCCTGATATTTTTAGGAGACGCTTTAAAAGGTTTTGTTGTTGTTTATGCAGGGATATATCTTGACCACTCACAATCTGTACAAATGTTAGGATTAGGATTAGCCGTCCTTGGTCACATTAAGCCTATTTTATTTAAATTTAAAGGAGGCAAAGGTATATCAACATTTATTGGAGGGATAATTACCTTTGAACCTCTGAATGTTCTTGTGATTATCCTAACATTTATATTAACGTATCCTTTTACAAAAAGCTTTACCTTTTCTGGGTTAGGAGCATTATTCATTATTCCTGTCATTCTATTTATAAAAGGGAACGATTTAGTATCTTGTCTTATAATAATTTGTATCAATATTCTTCTTTTAATTGCTCATTGGGGTAATATAAAAGAAAGACTAAGACTGAATAAATAGATTACGAATTAACGCTTTAAAGGACTGGGGGTCAGACCCCCAGTCCTTTAAAGCGTTAAAATGGAAGTGCTTTAAAAGCGGTGCTTCTTTCAAAGTGGGTGGTGAGTACAATGCGTGTTAGAGTCTTTTCTACACCTGGAATCGATCTTAATTTGTAAAGTAATTGTTCTAAAGAATCTGTATCAGTAGTTCTGATTTTTAAAAATAAGCTTTCTTCCCCAGCGGTACTGAAGCACTCTTCTACTTCAGACATTTTCTGAATCTCCTCAACCGCATCAATACACAATGTTACATTCGAAAGGGTTAGACTAATAAAGGCACAAACAGATAATCCCATCGCTTTTGGGTTTGTTTGAATAGTGTAGTTTTTAATTACATAATTTCTTTCAAGTTTTTTAATTCTTTCATGAACCGCGGGTGCAGATAAATGTACTTCATCTCCCAAATCCACAAATTTCATTTTTGCATTTTCTTT
>DASQIV010000096.1:0-2443 GCA_035631415.1 Pseudoneobacillus sp.
AAGTAAAGGTGCTGAACAACTCACAGCAGGAACAAATGAGCTGTCAGTAGGTACACAGGAAATCATTGGGATGAAAACGCAATCAAAGCTACTCAGCCAATTATCTTCCGGAGCGAATAAACTGAGTGGTGCCGCTTCCGAATTATCAAAAGGAGCAGAGCAAATCCAGGAAGGTGCCTCACAAATCAATGGTGGTGTCAGTTCTCTTGAAACAGGGTTATCTAAACTTAACACCAGCTCCGGACAATTTGAAACAAGCATGGGACAGCTTTCATCTGGTTCCAAGCAATTATCACAGGCACTGGAAGGATACAGTCATGCAAATCCTGAAATGGTGAATGACCCTGCCTTTCAGGAAATTGTCAAAAGTAGTCAGAATTTAAGTGATGGATTGGACCAATTCTATTCCAATTTCACAGCCTTTGGTCAAGGTATTCATCAATCCTACCAAGGCGTACAATCATTGAATACCGGTACTCGAAATATCACAGCCAAACTCGATGAACTAACAGATGGTGCCAAGAAAATAGCCCATTCTCAAACACAGTTATCGAATGGGACAGCTAATGTACACAACGGTTGGAATACTGTCATTGGACATTTAAATTCACTTAAAAACGGTGACGACCGCCTTTTTTCCGGCAGCCAACAACTGGCGGATCAACTAACAAGTGGGGCAAAAGAAATTCAATCCCTCCACCCTGGACAACTCATTTATGGAATGATGTCCAACCCGGTTAGGCTAAAGGAACAATTGGTGCATAGTGTCCCAAACTACGGAACAGGGCTAGCACCGTATTTTCTTTCTCTTAGTTTATTTGTTGGAGCACTCCTACTTACCACAGTGCTTCCACTAAAGGACACCTTTAGTAAACCGCCTTCAGCATTGGCATGGTATCTTTCGAAATTCTTGCTTTTAACATTCATATCGGTTGGACGATAACAAATGTATTTTTAATTAACATGGTTGGTTTGGATCCGCTAAACAAGAGTTATCTGTATCTCTTCACTTTCTTTTCCAGTCTTATCTTTATGTCCATCATTTTATTTTTGGTGATTTTATTAGACAATGCGGGCAGGTTTTTGGCAATCATTTTATTGGTTCTTCAACTGACTTCGAGTGCAGGAACGTTTCCTATTGAATTGACACCGCCATTTTTTCAAACCATCCATTCGCTCTTGCCGATGTGGTATACGGTCCAAGGATTTCGGACAATCATTTCAACCGGAGATTACCATTTACTTCAAAACGATGTTATGGCTCTAATGGTTTATCTAGTGTTATCGATGCTCTTAACTATGCTCACGTTAAAATTTCTGCATAAGAAAACCGTAACCAAACTAAGTTAAGGCTTGAATTTTAAAAGAAGCAGTCCAATTCCTTTAGAATATTGGACTGCTAAATCTTTGTGGATACGGGTTATGAATATTTTTTCATGAATTAGACTTACCTATTGAGACAATAAACAGGAGCTGTTATCCCTTACTTCAGTCAAGTTAATTGATCAAACTTTTTTCAAGAACAATTTTATGTAATCCTTTTTCATCAGTATATGTATCAATTACATCAAATCCGTTTCTAATATTCAAAATTAACATACTACGCCATTTATTCATTGTTTTTGTTTGAACAATAGTATAACAATTTGCCGCTAAATATTGATGTTGTTTTTCCATTAACATAGAAGCAATACCATGTTTTCTAAAATTAGGATCTACTCCACCTAACCAACTGTAAAATTTGCTACTATCAATAGCATAACCAATCTTATACCCAATAACTTTTTTGCCATCCATCGCCGTTATAACCAACAATTGAGGTTTGCTATCCATTTTGTTAATCAAATCATCAGAGGTACCAAAGATGCTTTTATGTAGTTCTAGAAGGCTATTTAATACATCAGCATCAGGTATTGAATTGAAAATATTGTAATTAAAATTCAAATGTATTTCCCCTTCTCTAGTAACTCACAATATATATTTCTAAATGGGATAAGACTACGCTATTCAATATAGTTTATGTTATTGTCCTTACACCACACAATCGCAATTTGCTTAAAACGCGCGTCAAGATATGAATTCCATTGCTTTTCGATTTCAAAATCTGTTATTTTGTCCTTAAATCTTCTAAAGGCCCCTTTACCTTTAATCACTCTTAGCAAAGAATCCTGTTTTCGTTGATCACTAACCGTTATACAAAAGACTTCCATGATTTCATATTCATTAACATAATATTTAGTTGGTAATTCGATGTTTTGTTTTATCATCCCTTCCTCAAGTTATTAATTAAAAGAGTAAAACTAGATAATAATAATAATTGTTAACCCCTTCTCCACAAAGCTCCCCTTACTTTAATTGGGAAGATTAGGTGATTATTTTGGCGAGTAAAGACAGTATCATCTCGATGCAGGATAAAAATTATTATAAGGCTGAAGAATTAATT
>DASQIV010000097.1:0-5263 GCA_035631415.1 Pseudoneobacillus sp.
ACCGTTCGGCTCTTTTACCAAACTTATTAAAAATAAAATAATCGAACCAAACACGAGCATATAACCTGTTAACAAGCGTGGATCTAAAGTTTTAGCCGCTTTACTTATAATGATAAAACTAAATGCTTGAGCAAGAATCGAAATAAACACAAATAAGTCTCCTACAGACAAGCCTGATAGTCCCTTCCCTCCTGATAATACAGTCAAGAAAACTCCTACACTGCCTAACAAGAAGCCTAATGCCCGAATGACAGTGGGCTTTTTTCTTAGAAAAATAGAAGACAAAATGGCTGTTAGTAACGGTCCTGCTCCCAAAATCAAGCCACCATTAGTAGCTGTGGTATGCGTCAAACCAACAGATAAAAAATAATGATGACTAACCACATTTAATAAACCGCCAAAAATAATATATTTCACCTCATTCAAGGTTGGCTTTCTTACGAGTTTCATAAAGGAAAGAACAATGAGCACAAATATCCCCGCCGTAAAAACCCGCAACGAAGTTACTGTGACTGGCATGACATGACTGACAAGAATTTTTAAGATGGAAACATTAAATCCCCACGCAAGCATCACACCGACCAAAATGAGGTAAATTCGCGTATTTTTCATAGAAATCCTCTTCTCTAGTTGAATAGAATTTTATCATTATATCAAATTTCAAAATAAATAGACCTGAAATTTTTAGCTTTCCTAAATATTTTATTTAAAAGTAAGCACTTTTTGAATAAATAACAAGTACTTTCTTTTAAATGTTCGAGCTCTTGAAAATTAATTTCGTCAAAAATAGCAGTAATCCCGTCATAGTTCTTCATAATTCCGTCAACGTCATATATTCGCCAAATATAGGCTCACTTTAACTGCCCTTTTTTTAAAAAACAACACTCCAATAAATTCATCATTTCATATTGTAAAATGGCAAAAAAATCTTGTTAGCTTCCCTTACAGATTTCCAGACAATATCTCGGAAAAGAGATAACCTCTATATCATTCAAAGAAAATGTATGTATTAACCTAACGAGATCCACATAGCTTTAAATATTGTTCAATTAGATATTTTATGAGACCAGCTTTACGAAGAATTGCTACACGTGCTCGGTTCCAAAGCACCTGAACTTTTACGAAAAATCCAAAACGGAGGTCATCATCATGTCACATCAACTGCGTCAAGCCATCGAAAAGGCAAGAGAATACTACATTGAAAAACTATTAGAAGTAGGTGTTTATAAGCTATCCGAACACCAGCTTTACGAATTAACATTAAGTGAACTCGAAAGTATTTATAAAAATTACCGAATTTCAAATTAATTTTATTTCAAATGTTAGTTTTTCTGACATATAATGTTATATAATTCATATGTCAAAAAACAAGGTGTGGTGAATCTCTATGGGCAATGAAAACTCTTATAAAGATAAGAAAGTGATTACCATAGGAATTGTTCGGGAATTAACAGGTCTTTCCGAAAGACAAATCCGTTACTATGAAGAAAGGAAACTTCTATTTCCAGAACGTACAGCAGGTGGAAGCAGAAAATATTCTTTTTCAGACGTAGAACTACTGATGGAAATTGCCAATCAAATTGAAGATGGAGTCCAAACTCATGAAATTAGAAAAGAGATGGTCCGGAAACAAAAAGAAATTACTCAAAGAGAAGTTCGTAATAAAATGATACAAGGACAACTCAACGCCCAATTCGGTATAAGAAAACCTTAGGTAAATCCCCTAAAAAAGCCTCTTTGTCTTAACAACTCAAAAACGATGTTAGATTTCCTTACACAATTGTAGATAGCACCTCTTCCAGATGAGAAAATACAGATTATATTCATTAGCAAGTCGTAAAAAATCTGGAAGGGGCGTATTTAATTGGATACTTTTTATTTAATGAACAGCCTTTGGGTCATGGTTTCTGCTGTCCTTGTTATTTTGATGATTGGAGGTTTTATCCTTCTCGAGACTGGTTCAACCCGCATGAAAAACGCTGGACACATTGCCGGAAAAACCATCCTTACATTTGGCATATCCTCCATTGTCTTTTGGGCGGTAGGATATGGACTTGTCTTTGGTTCAGGCAACTCCTTGATTGGCTTCTCTGATTTCTTTTATTCCGGATATGATATCGAAGGATTAAGTCTTTCCGGTTCTGTTTTCTTTTTATTCCAATTGGCTTTTGCAGGAATTTCCTTAACCATTGCTTTTGGCGGATTTGCAGAAAGAGCTAAACTATCTGCCTATCTTGTCTTCGCTTTATTCTTTTCCATTCTTGTCTATCCTCCTATCGCTCATTGGATTTGGGGAGGCGGTTGGTTAGCTGAACACGGCAAACAGGATTTTGCAGGCTCGACCGTTGTTCATTTAACTGGTGCGATGGCTGCACTTGCTGCTACGATTCTACTAAAACCACGTATTGGAAAATATAATAAAGACGGTTCTTCTAATAATTTAGAAGGACATAATCAAGTTTTCACAGCACTCAGCGTATTGTTATTATGGGTAGGTTGGTTTGGATTTAATGCTGGTAGTACACTTTCAGTAGATGGTGCATTTTTTGGATATGTTGCCCTTAACACAAATCTTGCAGCAGCAGCTGGAACGCTTGCCGCCTTATTGATTTCATGGATCGTTATAGGGAAAGCCGATGTTCCAATGATGCTAAACGGAGCACTAGCTGGACTCGTTGCCATCACTGCTTCCTGCGCCTTCGTTGATACATGGGCAGCTGTTGTCATTGGATTTATTGCTGGAATTCTCGTATTCTATAGCATTCGCTTTTTTGAAAGCAAAAAAATGGATGATCCTATATCTGCTTTATCTGTACATGGAACAGCCGGGGTTTGGGGGACATTATCAACAGGTTTTTTCGCTACAAAGGAACTAGCTACAGTAGGTAAGCCCGGACTTTTTTACGGTGGTGGATTTGAACAATTAGGAGTGCAAGCACTTGGGGTCTTCACTTGTGCAGCCTATGCCTTTATTGTTGCCTTTGTTATCTTATCCGTCATGAAAAAAGTGATGAAGGGATTACGTGTAAAGGAAGAAGAAGAGATTATCGGCTTAGATATGAGTGAACACGGTAGCTATGGCTATCCTGAATTAGTAAAAGCAGAATCGAAACTTCACGTTTTAAATCCAAAGCATACTCAAACTAGTTAAGACTAAATGACACTAGAAGCTTGGCTACCTTTTATTTTTTCAAAAATAGAAATGCCCCAAAAGTTTGGGGCATAAAGTATTCCTATTCAATTGAAGGGATTACATCGAGAAAAGTTTTAACGCTTTAACACTTTTATTCACACTAGTAATAAATTTTTATTAGACTCCCGGAAACCAACCAGGAGAGTTTACGATAGCTTGCCATAATGGATCTGGGACAACAAGGCGTTCTTGAGCATTTTTATCAATTGTTGTTTCGATTTCACTCTCTCGGCCGCTTTCTATTTTTTGTACCCAATCAGGATCAATAATTAATTCCCTGCCCAATGCAAGCAATGGGAGTCCAACTTGAATCGCTTTACCTGCATCTTCTTCACTATAAATGGAACCCACTCCAATAACAGGAACTTTATCACCCACTCGCTCTTGAATAATTTCTAAGCGAGTACGGGCATCCTCCACTCCCCTTCTAGGTTTTGCCCAGAAATCAGTTTGAGAGACATGAAGATAATCCAAGTTCCTATCCGCTAACGCATCAATTAAAACTAATGTATCTGCCATTGTAATACCAGGGGTTTCAGGCTCTTCCGGCGAAAAACGATACCCAACAATAAACGGTTCTTTCGCATGCTCTTTCACTACTTTTTGAATTTCATCGACAACGGCGAGTGGAAAGGATAATCTTTTTTCAACGCTTCCTCCCCATCGATCTTCACGACGATTAGAATGAGGCGAGAAGAATTGTTGAATGAGATATCCATTAGCACCATGGATTTCTACCCCATCATATCCAGCTTCAATCGCGCGACGTGTGGCTTCCCCAAAATCTTGGATAATGGATTGCACTTCTTCGTCTGCCAATTCCCTCGGAACAGGGGATCCACTTCGTTCAGATTTAACAGCACTTGCACTTACCACATCTCCATTTACCAGTTCTGGAGGACACTCACGACCACCATGAAAAATTTGCAAAATGGCCTTTGCTCCTTGCTCCTTAATGGCCGATGCAAGTCTTTTTAAGCTAGGAATCATTTCATCACGGTCTCCAGCAAACTCTCCATTAAATCCTTTACCATTTGCCGTTACAAAGGTACAAGCTGTTATCACCATACTTACCCCGTTAGACCGTCGCGCATAGTATGCTACTTCTGCATCCGAAACGGTACCATCAGGATTGGAGGAGAAATTAGTCATCGGCGCCATAATAATTCGATTTTTTAAGTTAACACCGTTAGGAAATGAAAATGGCTCAAATAACGGACTATATGTGGTATTCATGTTGTAACCCTCCTGTTTTTTTAAAAATTATTGTTTTGAAGCTACCTCATAACGAACTAACTGAGGTGGCTCAACTACCATCGAACCAGTTGCTTCCTTAAATGCTTGATAATGTTCAGTTGAAAAATGATACTCCAGGGCTGCAGCGTCTTTCCACTCCTCTACCATGACAAAGCTATTTGGTACGAGAGTATCCTCATATAAGTGGTAGCTATTACAACCCGGTTCAGCTTTGGACCCCTTCATCACTTCACGTGCATGACCAAGATATGCCTCCCGTTGATTAGGGTCCACCTTAATATATGCATGTAATACTAGCATTTACTTCTTCCTCCTTTTAAGACAACCGTCTTATTTTCCCCATTTTCGAAAAAAAAATCTCGAATTAACGATAATTCATCGTTGCACAAATTACAATTAAAGTGCTCTTTTTATTGCCAAAAATAGGATTCTTTCGGTAATGTAGAAGATAAAGAAGATAAGAAATGGATGGGAAAACCTAAATGGATCAAACTGACTTAAAGATACTTGAGGAACTGCAGGTAAATGGAAGAATTACAATGACTGAGCTCGGCAAAAAAGTGGCCCTTACCGCACCTGCTGCAGCTGAAAGAGTTCGGAAGCTTGAAGAAAAGGGTATTATTAAAAATTATTCTGTAATGATTAATCCTGAGAAAGTAAATAAGCCAATCTCCGCCTTTATTTTATTTGATACCGAACGTTGTGAGCAGTTCGTAGAGTTTTGCAAAAACCATCCAGAAGTCGTCGAATGCAACAGGCTCGCCGGTCAATACAGCTATTTAGTCAAAATCGTAACTTCCTCCGTTACACAAC
>DASQIV010000098.1:0-8516 GCA_035631415.1 Pseudoneobacillus sp.
GTTTGGATTGTTTTTAAAAGGGAGTGGATGCTAAGTTTATTATTAACTTATTTGAGTATTATGCTCCAAACTAAGCTGGTTTGGAGGATAACAAGTGTTATTACGGGTTGTATTTATGGTGACATATTATTTGCTCTAACCATTCACCGATATTCATTTCCACATGTAATTGGCTCCATGGCCTTTTTAGATGTTTGCTCTTTAACTTTGTTCATGCTCTTAACCTGGACAGGTATAAAAGTAGCTATTAGTTATTTAGAAAATCAATATCAAACAGTAGAAAGGGAGAAACATAAAACAACATGAGTGAGTATACTTATCCTATTTTGTTTGGTGTTATTGTTGGTACCCTGGGACGAATCTATATGTTAAGAACTGACTATCGACAATACCCTACCTATTTACATGGGAAAATCATCCATATTGCATTAGGGTTTATCGCTGCCGGATTAGGGACAGTAGCCATACCATCTATTATGGAGGAAGAATTTACTGCTATTACGTTCTTAACCTTAGCGGCTTCTCAGTTTCGAGAAGTTCGAAATATGGAGCGGAATACATTAGCACAATTAGATGGGTATGAACTAGTTCCAAGAGGAAGTACCTATATTGAGGGAATTGCCGTAGCTTTTGAGAGCAGAAATTATTTAGTTATATTTATTTCATTTGTTTCTACCTTTACTTATATTGTAGTAAATATTTGGGTTGCCTTAATTGTTGCAGTTATATCTTTGTTAATTTCTAGAAAACTAATGTCTGGTGGAAGATTAAAAGACATTGTGGATATCGAATATGTGGAACCAAGATTTGATGGAGCTGGTCTTTATGTGGACAATATATATATTATGAATATTGGACTTCCAAAGAGACAAGAGGAAGTATTAAGATACGGAATGGGTTTTATTATTAAGCCTAAGAATTTTAATTCGAGAACGACCATTGCCAATTTAGGTCAGCGACAAGCAATTCTTCACGACGTTTCTACAGCACTAGGAGTTTATCGAGATTCTGGAACGCCAGCGCTAGTACCTTTAGCAAAACGTGATCTGGATGATGGGAGAGTCGGAGTGTTTTTATTACCGCAAGAAAAAAATATTCAAAAAGCTATAAAAATTATTGGGGAAGTCCCAACATTGGAGAATGCTATTCGCATGCCAACTGAAAGGGAAGCGGTAGAAAAAGGGGATGCTTCAAAATGACGTTGGAAAAATATATTTTAGCTGTTATTACTACTAATCCCAAAAAAGCACCAGTTGCATCAGCTGTATTCCATTGTGATTCAAAAGACGAAATGGAAATAGTTGCAACAAATCTAGAAGCAATATTAGATGGAATTGCGCACGCTTTAACCGAAGAGCTTTATATCATTGTAAAGCACTAGTTATTGCATAGAATGTATTTCATTGGTAAGATAATATAGTTGTGCCCTTCTAACCTAGAAGGGTTTATTTTATCGAGTTAATAAATCATTTACCTAATACATAGGATCTATATCTCTCGGATAAAAATGAGTACCCATAGAAAATGAAAAGAAAGGATGAATAAAACTATGGTAAAACCAGTTATAGCCATTGTTGGTAGGCCGAATGTAGGCAAATCAACGATATTTAATAGAATTGTGGGAGAACGCATTTCCATTGTTGAAGACATACCTGGAGTAACTAGAGACCGCATCTATAGTTCTGGTGAATGGCTGACACATGATTTTAATATTATTGATACAGGCGGAATTGATATTGGGGACGAGCCTTTCTTAGAACAAATTCGACAACAAGCAGAGATTGCGATCGATGAAGCGGATGTCATCATCTTTTTGACTAACGGTCGTGAAGGTGTAACTTCAGCTGACGAAGAAGTGGCAAAAATTCTTTATAAATCCAAAAAACCAGTTGTATTAGCTGTTAATAAGATTGATAATCCTGATATGAGAGATCAGATATACGATTTCTATGCGCTCGGATTTGGAGAACCGTTTCCTATTTCAGGTTCACATGGACTAGGTTTAGGTGATTTATTAGATGAAGTCGCAAAGCATTTCCCGAAATCAAAAGGAACAGAATATGAAGCAGACATGATTAAATTCTCGTTAATTGGACGTCCGAATGTCGGTAAATCTTCCCTTGTGAATGCACTATTAGGTGAAGAAAGAGTTATTGTCAGTGATGTAGCAGGGACAACTAGGGATGCAGTCGATTCAATTTATACTTATCATGGACAAAAATATGTCATAATTGATACAGCAGGTATGAGAAAAAAAGGAAAAGTATATGAGAGTACAGAAAAATATAGTGTATTACGGGCATTAAGGGCAATCGAACGTTCAGATGTTGTTCTTGTTGTATTAAATGCAGAAGAAGGAATCATTGAACAGGATAAAAAAATTGCTGGATACGCTCATGAAGCTGGACGAGCTGTTATTATTGTAGTTAATAAATGGGATGCAATTGAAAAAGATGAAAAGACAATGAAAGTATTTGAAGAAAAAATACGAGATCATTTTCAATATTTGGATTATGCTCCTATTGTCTTTTTATCAGCGAAAACTAAAAAACGTGTCCTGAATTTATTGCCAATGATCAATACGGTAAGTGAAAATCATTCATTACGAGTGGAAACATCTGTCTTAAATGACATCATAATGGATGCTGTGGCAATGAATCCAACTCCTACAGATAACGGCAGACGTTTAAAGATCTTCTACACCACACAGGTTGCGGTTAAGCCACCGACTTTTGTTGTGTTTGTAAATGAACCAGAATTATTGCATTTTTCTTATGAGCGTTTCCTAGAAAATAGAATTCGAGATGCTTTTGGGTTTGAAGGAACTCCTATCAAGATTTATGCCCGTGAAAGAAAATAAAAAAGGTTGTGATATTAGTGCAAGTAATCAATAAGACAGTGGCTGTTCTTGGGGCAGGAAGTTGGGGTACTGCATTGGCGATGGTATTAGCGGACAATGAACATGAAGTTCGATTATGGAGTCATAACCCATCTCAAGTCAATGAAATTAACTTAGAACATAAAAATCACAAATACTTACCTAATATCGAACTGCCAGAAAGTATAGTTGGTTATTCATCCATATTTGAAACGCTCCAAGATGTGAAAATTGTGGTTTTAGCCGTACCTACAAAAGCTATCCGTGAGGTAGTAGCTCAGATAAAGAATTTAAAGCCAAAAACACCATTAGTTATGGTCCATGTAAGTAAAGGGATTGAACCTGATTCGTTATTAAGAATCTCTGAAATGATAAAAGAAGAACTTCCTGAACCTTATTTAGAAGATGTCGTCGTCCTATCTGGTCCGAGCCATGCAGAGGAAGTTAGTTTAAGACATCCAACTACTGTGTCTGTTTCTTCAGATAATATAAAGGCTGCAGAAGAAATCCAAGACCTATTTATTAATCAACATTTTCGAGTGTACACCAACCCAGACGTTATTGGGGTTGAAATTGGTGGTGCTTTAAAAAATATTATTGCCCTAGCAGCGGGAATAACAGATGGATTGGGCTATGGAGATAATGCGAAAGCGGCCTTAATGACAAGGGGATTAGCGGAAATCGCCAGACTTGGAACAAAAATGGGGGCAAATCCATTAACATTTTCTGGTTTAACAGGAATCGGAGACTTGATTGTAACCTGTACGAGTGTTCATTCTCGAAATTGGAGAGCAGGAAATTTATTAGGAAAAGGGCAAAGTCTGCAACAGGTATTAGACAATATGGGAATGGTTGTAGAAGGTGTTAGGACTACAAAGGCCGCATACCAACTTGCCAAAAAATATGAAGTGAAAATGCCTATTACTGATGCGCTTTACGATGTTCTTTTTAATGGGATACAACCAAAAGATGCAGTCGACAGGTTAATGGCAAGAGTTAAAACCCATGAAATGGAAGATTTGGCGATAGCTCTGGATGAAAGAGGTTGTGAAGGGTAAAAAATATCTAGACCAAATAATGATCCATTTTTCCTAATAAAACATTTTTTTGGAAAATAGGCATTAGAGGATGCGAAATCCCTTCAATACGCATACAATGCAACGAAGCACACTGGTAAATTGAATCGTGTGGGTCATTTAGTCATTTTAGACCGTGGTAAAGTTTGCCCCAACTTTACTCCGGTCTATTTGTATGAATGCAACATTTATTTCTTCCTTTAACAACCTTTATGTTATAATAACCTTCGGATAAAGGAGGGTTTACTAAACTATGTCACCATCGTTATTGAAAATGTGGATTTCTCTTGCAGGAATGGGATTCATGTTTCTAGCCATTATTCTTATTTATTTTAGTAGGTATAAATTGAATGGGATTTTTAAGATACTAACCGCGATTATCGCATACATATTGATGATTCTTTCAGGCATCATTATCATTTTTATCGTTTTTAGTGGTCCCACTAGTTAACTGGGAAGAAATCAACACATTTCTTTCTTACTACTTCTAAAAGGATTGAAAATTTAATGAACGTAAAGAATATAATCATAATAATGTTCACAATCGTATTACTTGCTGGATGTATGTATCCAGAGGAGAAATTAACCCAAAATCAAATTCCATATCAAGATCAAATTGATTCGGTTCAAAATGCTGTTAATCAATTTCAAAAGGATAATGGTGGAATTTTGCCGATCGTAACTAAAGAAGGAGATACACCTATCTATCAGAAATATTTAATAGATTTTCAGAGGCTTGCTCCAAAGTATATGGCAAAGGCTCCAGGGAATTCATTTGAAAGTGGAGGGATATTCCAATACGTTTTAGTAGATGTTGAAACGAATCCAACAGTCAAACTCCTTGATTTAAGAATGACTGATAAAATTCGAGATATTAAACTGCGTATTAGTGCTAATGGCGGTTACCCTCCATATAAAGAAAAAATCGGCGAAAACGTTTTTTCACTTGATTATAAAAAGCTAGGTTTAGAAGAGGAACCATTTGTTGTTAGTCCTTTTTCTAATGTGAATTTACCTTTTGTCGTAGGATCAAATGGGGAAGTTTATGTTGATTATAGGATAGATCTTTATAAGAAATTACAAGGAATAGACATTAAACCTCTTTTGAAAAAGGATATTCGTTACCTGTTAGTAGAAGATTCTATGTTTGTCCCTGCCTATTCATTACCATATGGAATCGATGAAAACACGAAGGAACCTATCTTTCTTAATGAATAACGAAGTTTAACTTTATGATTTAGTCATAACCCTTCATCTACAAAATATATTGTAGGAGAAGGGTTTTTCTTTGTGTACAATTGGCTCTTATTTTGTTTTCATAACAAAGCGAATAATAGGAATTCTAGTTGTTTTTCAAAGTTTTTAATATAGGGAGGTAAAAAAAATAAAAAAAATAGTCATAAAAACATAGGACAACATCATAAACATATACTGTCCAACATTACCTAATAGGATATATTATATCCCATATATTGTATGATGATCGGGAGGGGATCTCTTGGAAAAGGTAGATATTTTTAAAGATATTGCAGAAAGAACTGGTGGAGATATCTATTTTGGTGTAGTAGGAGCCGATCGAACTGGCAAATCCACGTTTATTAAAAAATTTATGGAATTAGTCGTATTACCAAATATGACGAATGAAGCTGAAAGAGCTCGTACTCAAGATGAATTACCACAAAGTGCTGCTGGCAAGACGATAATGACAACAGAACCAAAGTTTGTCCCGAATCAAGCAGCTACAGTTCACGTTGGTGAAGGATTAGATGTAAATATCCGCTTAGTTGATTGTGTAGGATATACCGTACCTGGTGCTAAAGGATATGAGGATGAAAATGGTCCAAGAATGATTTCCACGCCTTGGTATGAAGAGCCTATTCCATTTCATGAAGCTGCAGAAATTGGCACACGGAAAGTTATCCAAGAGCACTCGACTATTGGTGTAGTTATTACTACAGATGGAACGATTGGAGAGCTCCCTCGTAGTAGCTATGTGGAAGCAGAAGAGCGTGTAATTGAAGAATTAAAAGAAGTAGGCAAACCATTTATCATGATTATCAATAGTGTACAACCGCATCATCCAAACACGGAATCACTTCGAGCCAATTTATCTGAGAAGTATGACATTCCTGTTGTGGCAATGAGCGTAGAAAGTATGAGAGAAAGTGATGTATTAAACGTATTACGTGAAGCACTATACGAATTTCCAGTTTTAGAAGTTAACGTAAACCTTCCTAGCTGGGTAATGGTACTTCGTGACAATCATTGGTTAAGAGAAAGCTACCAAGAAGCAGTGAAAGAGACTGTTAAGGATATAAAGAGATTACGAGATGTGGATCGCGTTGTTCATCAATTTAGTGATTATGACTTTATCGATCGTGCGGGCCTTGCAGGGATTGAAATGGGGCATGGTGTTGCTGAAATTGATTTGTTTGCGCCAGATGACTTATATGACGATATTTTAAAAGAAATTGTTGGTGTTGAAATTCGTGGTAAAGATCATCTATTAGAGTTAATGCAGGATTTCGCCTATGCTAAAGCGGAATATGATCAAATCTCAGATGCTTTAAAAATGGTTAAGCAAACTGGTTATGGAGTTGCCTCTCCATCATTAGCTGACATGAGCTTAGAAGAACCAGAAATTATCCGTCAGGGTGCAAGATTCGGTGTAAGATTGAAAGCGGTAGCGCCTTCTATTCACATGATTAAGGTAGATGTAGAATCAGAATTTGCTCCAATCATCGGTACTGAAAAGCAATCTGAGGAACTTGTTCGCTATTTAATGCAGGATTTTGAGGATGATCCTCTATCAATCTGGAATTCCGATATTTTTGGTCGCTCGTTAAGCTCAATCGTGCGTGAAGGTATACAAGCGAAAATTTCACTAATGCCAGAAAATGCTCGATACAAGCTTAAAGAAACACTAGAAAGAATTATTAACGAAGGTTCCGGTGGTTTGATCGCGATTATTCTATAAAAGAAAGGCTCCCGAATGGGAGCCTTTTTTAGTTGTTTAGGAAATAAATACTCGCTTGTGGATAACTTATCGAAACCATTTTCATTCACGTCTAGCTCCAGCGGGGAAGAAAGTACTTCATTTCTTCCTGCCTAGCCCCTCGAGGGAAGAAGAAAAACCACTTCTTCCTTGGTCAAATAACCTCTAACCTATGAAGTCAAAAATCAAACTTCATAGGGGAAAAATGGAAGTCTATTTTTCCTTGGTTAGAGAACATTTGCTTGTCGGGGCTGGGAAAAAATGAACTGCTTTTTTCCTTGTTCAAGGCGCTTGCGCTTTTGTTCTTTTATCCCATATTTTAGTAGAAAATGAACGTAATTTATTAATATTATGCATCAAAAAAGAAAAGATTCCCATAATTTCATGAATTTTTCTTGATAAGAGTAAATGATTGTGATAATCTTTTAACAGAATTAGTGCTAAGGCGTTACAAAAGCTTGCTATAAAAGGATTTAAGTCTTTTAGTAGAACTTTAGTCGTCCATTTTTGAAAATTAGCACAATAATTCACTAGAAGAGTATAGAAATTTGTAAAAGTGTTTAGAAATGTAGGTAGAAACCTATTTTCTGATTCATGAAATCATTTTGGGAGGAGGTGAATGGCATGAACAAGACAGATCTTATTAATGCAGTAGCTGAAGCTAGCGAAATTTCTAAGAAAGACGCTACAAAAGCTGTTGATGCTGTTTTTGACTCAATTTTAGAAGCTCTAAAAAATGGGGATAAAGTACAATTAATTGGTTTTGGTAACTTTGAAGTTCGTGAGCGTGCTGCTCGTAAAGGACGTAATCCACAAACTGGTGAAGAAATCGAAATCGCTGCAAGTAAAGTACCAGCATTCAAACCTGGTAAAGCGCTTAAAGATGCAGTTAAATAATTACATAATCACTGCTTTAAGCACTGCTTAAGCAAGAAGGCCTTGGATTATTCCAGGGCCTTTTTCCTTGTTACGGAATTTTTAAAATTATAGTTTGTAAATACCTTATCAGTTGCGTGCCTAGGCTAATTGAAGCGATTTTCGCTTTGTGTTCTTGTTTGATTTTGCTACAATAAAAGTGGTTATGCTAATATGAAAGAGTATATACAACTTCAGATCAATACATAGGGGGAAATATCATGGCAAAAGTAAACCGTGCCCAAATTGAAGAAGCGGTACGTTTAATATTAGAAGCAATCGGAGAGGATCCAAATCGTGAAGGCCTATTAGATACTCCTAAAAGAGTTGCAAAAATGTACGAGGAGGTCTTTGAGGGGCTTAATCAAGATCCCAAGGAATATTTTGAAACTATTTTTGGCGAGGACCATGAAGAGTTAGTGTTAGTTAAAGATATCCCCTTCCATTCCATGTGTGAACATCATTTAGTTCCTTTTTACGGACATGCACATGTTGCCTATATTCCAAGAAACGGTAGAGTAACAGGACTAAGTAAATTAGCTCGTGCAGTAGAAGCGGTATCTCGTAGACCTCAGCTTCAAGAACGAATTACTTCAACTGTTGCAGATACAATTATGGAAAAATTGGAGCCATACGGTGTCATGGTAGTTGT
>DASQIV010000099.1:0-10571 GCA_035631415.1 Pseudoneobacillus sp.
ATTTTTGCTCTTGCAGCATGTAACAAGCCGGTAAAAGAACAAGCAGAGAAAAACACAGAGAAAGAAAGCGAAGCAACTCAAGAAGAAGTTGCAATCGAGCCTGAAGAAGGTGCATCTCTAATCCTTTGGGATAATGGTGGTGCAGAAGGTGAATGGGCAAACTTTGTTGCTGGAGAATTCACTAAGAAGTACAACATTCCGGTAGAAGTTCAAGAGGTTGCGCACACTGATGCAGCAGCGAAATTAAAAGTTGACGGACCTGCAGGTCTTGGTGCAGACGTTTTCCATGCTCCGCATGACCATGTAGGTAACTTAGTAACTTCTGGTTTAGTTTATGAAAATATGTTTGCAGACCAATATAAAAAAGACTTCATGGATGCAGCAATCAGTGGTACATCTTACACAACAGATGGTGAATCAAAGCTTTATGGTTACCCAATCGCAATTGAAACGTACGCTCTTTACTACAATAAAGATCTTGTAGATAAGCCAGCTGAAACTTGGGATGAAATATTTGCTCAATCTAAAGAATTCATGAAGGATTCTACAAAAGATAACAAAAAGTTCGGTATTATGTACGAGCCAGGTAACTTCTATTTTGCACATGCATTCTTTGGCGGTTACGGCGGATATATTTTTGGTGATAACAATACAAACCCAGCTGACCTTGGTGTGAGCAATGAGGGTGCAATTGAATCAGCGAAATTTGTTTCTAAGATTCACAATGAATTACTTCCATTAAAAGTTGAAGATATTACTGGGGACGTAATCAGTACATTCTTCAATGAAGGAAAGTTATTATACCGTATCTCTGGTCCATGGGATATTAAAAACCATCAGGATGCTGGAGTAAACTTTGGTGTTGCTCCACTACCTAAACTTGAAAACGGTGAAACACCTGCTTCTTTCTCAGGAATTAAAGCTTATTATGTAAACTCTTATTCTAAATATCCAAAAGCTGCTACTTTATTAGCACAATTTGCATCTAGTAAAGAAATGTTAGAAAAGCGTTTTGAAATGACTGGACAAGTACCACCGCACAACGGTTTACTTGACAGCGATGCAATAAAAGCAGATGAATATGCAATGGCTTTCTTACAACAAGCTAAGAGTGCTATTCCAATGCCAAATATTCCAGAAATGCAATCAGTTTGGGGTCCAATGGGTGTAGCTTATACAACAATTTGGAATGACAATACTGATCCAAAAGCTGCATTTGATGCTGCTAAATCTCAGATTGAAGATGCAATTGCTACTCAATCAAAATAATAAAAAAATGCTCTGGGCCGATACCTTAAAGGTATTGGCTCGGTTTTTACACAAGAAAATTAATCTGAATTTGAAAACTCTCTGCTTATAATAGCAGTTACTATACTAAACTTTATAAAAGAATTTATAAGAGAAATGAGGGTTTATACGGTGCATTCAAAAGCAAAGGTTGGGGCATTATTATCCGTATTGCTCATGGGACTTGGGCAAATCTACCATCGCCAATTTATTAAAGGAATTTTATTCATCGCTTTAGAAATCTACTTACTATTATTTTGGTCTTTGCCTTTTAGATATGCGATGTGGGGACTTACAACACTTGGAGAAACTCCACAAACTCAAAAAGGATTTCAAATTATACAGGGTGACCATTCTATTTTCTTAATGATAGAAGGAATTATCTATCTTATTTTGTTCTTATTATTTGTATGGGTTTATTACTTAAATGTACGTGATGCCTATAAAGTAGGTAAGCAACGAGATAAAGGTATTTCTCCAAGTTCATTTAAGAAAACCCTAGCAAATGTATGGGAGAACGGATTTCCATATATCTTGTTAACTCCCTCTATTTTATTTACAGCATTTTTAACCATTCTACCGCTATTATTTGGTATATTAATTGCATTTACTAATTACTCTGGTCCAAATCACCTTCCACCAAAAGCATTAGTTGATTGGGTAGGGTTTAACACATTTATAGATCTATTTAATTTAAAAACGTGGAGCAATACATTTTATGGTGTATTTAGCTGGACGGTTTTGTGGGCGATTCTATCAACTGCCACTACTTTCTTTTTAGGATTAATATTTACAGTTTTTATCAATCACAAAGGTATTAGTCTCTAAAAGTTTTGGAGAAGCATATTTATTTTACCATGGGCAATTCCACAATTTATTAGTATTTTAGTAATGAGAAATCTCTTCAACGGTGAATTTGGTCCGCTTAACCAATATTTAGAAGCAATTGGACTAGCTGCCATTCCGTGGTTATCTGACCCGTTTTGGGCAAAAACAACACTTGTTGTCGTAAATATGTGGTTTGGTTTCCCGTTTTGGTTAGTTTTAATGAGTGGAGTTATGACTTCAATAGATAAAGAATTATTTGAAGCAGCTGATGTTGATGGTGCTTCTGCAAATCAAAAGTTTTGGAAAATTACGATGCCAATCGTTATGTTTTCAACAGCGCCGTTGTTAATTATGAGTTTTGCTGGAAACTTCAATAACTTTAACGTTATTTATTTGATGACACAAGGTAAGCCAGTTGATGTTAATTATAGCTATGCTGGGTCTACTGACATCTTAATTAGCTGGATCTATAAGATGACGTTAGAACAAAGTCAATTTGCCATGGCTTCTGTTGTATCGATCCTAATCTTCGTAGTTGTTTCAATACTTTCTGTGTGGAACTTCAGAAGAACAAAAGCATTTAAGGAAGAGGATATGATGTCATGATGAGTAAAAAACTATATGATCGTTTAACTGTCGGGATAATATATGCCATTTTAATCATAACAGCCATTTTCGTTTTATATCCTGTTTATTGGATAATTATTGGGGCTTTTAATCCAGGGGATTCCCTGTTTTCAACAAAATTAATTCCAGATTCCCTAACATTGGATCATTTTAAAGACTTGTTTGAAAAAACGGACTATTTAAATTGGTACAAGAATACAATTAAAATTGCGTTTTTTAATATGATTATTTCTACGTTCCTTGTTGTAACAGCAGCATATGCATTTTCACGTTTTAGATTCCCAGGTAGAAAACAAGGGCTAATGACAATGCTTGTGCTTCAAATGTTCCCAGGATTCATGGGAATGATTGCTATCTATATCTTATTACTTCAAATCGGATTATTAGATAACCACTGGGGATTAATTCTGGTTTATGCTGGTGGTTCCATTCCTTTTGGGGCATGGCTAGTAAAAGGTTATTTTGATGGACTACCTAGAAGTTTAGAAGAGGCAGCAAAAATGGATGGTGCGAGCCATACAACGATATTCTTTAAAATTATGATGCCATTATCTAAGCCAATTCTAGTATTTATTGCCGTGAATAATTTTATTGGGCCATGGATGGATTTTATTTTTGCTCGTCTAGTACTACGTTCTAATGAAAACAAGACTTTGGCAATCGGACTTTTTGAGTTTGTAACGGGTAAAGCTAATACTCAATTTACAACATTTGCTGCTGGTGCAATCCTTGTAGCAGTTCCGATTACTGTCCTTTTCTTAATATTCCAGAAGCATATTGTAGAAGGTTTAAAAGCCGGTGCAAACAAAGGATGATTCTACGAAAAGCTTCATATTTTCATAGTGTTTAAAAAACAACATTTTTCTTCATTCAAGCTAGCTGATATAATTAGCTTTATTTGATGTTAGTACTCCATCTTAAATAACTAGTTTTTGTTTGACGATTGGAGGAAAATAAGGCTAATCTATATAGGTGAAAATATTCAAGCAAAGGTTCTTAAGGAAAGAATGTGAGTTTTTGGACTTTGAAAATTGTCCAGTTCCAGCTGGGAAGAAAGCAATCCATTTCTTCCTGCCTAGCCCCTCGATGGAAGAAGGAAACCACTTCTTCCTTGGTCAAATAACCTCAAACCTATGAAGTCAAAGAACGACTTCTTAGGTTTGAGAACATTTGCCTGTCGGGTCAAGGAAAAAAGGAACTGCTTTTTTCATTGACCAAGGCGCTTCCACTTTTCTTTTATACCTTTGCTTGAATTATGAAGGAGGAGCATGGATGAAAAAAAGTATTCTAACATTCATCTTAATTCCGTTTCTTCTTTTTTACGCTCTTCCTGTAGGAGCGATGGAAAAAGAAGACCGAAAATGGCAGGATGAAACAGTTTATTTTCTAATGATTGATCGATTTAATAATGGTGATACAACAAATGATTTTGATGTGAATGCCAAAGATCCTCTTGCTTATCACGGTGGAGATTTCCAAGGAATAATAGATAAGCTTGATTATTTAAAGGATATGGGATTTACTACAATCTGGTTAACTCCTATTTTTGATAATGCAGATAAAGGATACCACGGTTATTGGATAAATGATTTTTACAAAGTAGATGAACATTTTGGTAATTTGGCTACATTTAAGAAGCTTGTAAAAGAAGCACATAAGCGAGATATCAAGATTATAGTAGATTTTGTTGCTAATCATGTTGCACCAAATCATCCGTGGCTTACGGATTCTACTAAGAAAAATTGGTTTCACGATAACCAAGAAATTACGAATTGGGAAGATCAAAATCAACTTGAAAATGGTTGGATCTTCGGGTTACCAGATTTGGCACAGGAAAACCCCGAAGTTGAAAACTATTTGTTAGATGCCGCCGAGTGGTGGATAAAAGAAACCAATATCGATGGTTATAGACTGGATACTGTTAAACATGTTCCTGTTTCTTTTTGGGAGAAATTTTCTGAAAAAGTAAAGGAAACGAAAGAAAACTTCTATCTAATTGGTGAAGTTTGGTCAAATGATCCTACTTATATTGCAAAATATGATGAAGCTGGAATCGATGGATTTGTTGATTATCCCGTAAATGAATATTTGAGAAAAGCATTTGCTAAGCCAGATCAAAGCCTTGATCCACTCTTTAAAAATTTAGAAAGAAACAAAGATGTTTATGAAGATCCATATTTAATGGGGACGTTCCTCGATAATCATGATACCGTTCGTTTTACACATGATATGGTTCAAAATAACCAGAATCCCGGTACTCGTTGGAAATTAGCTTTGACCTATCTTTATACCACTCCTGGAATTCCTATTGTTTATTATGGAAGTGAAATTGCTCTAAACGGGGGCAAAGATCCAGATAACAGAAGACAAATGGATTTTCGAACTGATAAGGAAATAATAGATTATATTACTAAAATTGGTGAGCTACGCCAGCAACTACCTTCTTTAACTAGAGGAACGATGGAGTTATTGAGTGAACAAAAAGGAATGGCTGTTTATAAACGCGTTTATCAAAATGAAATTTCGATTATCGCGATCAATAATACGTCAAAATCTCAGCATATTACTTTAACAGCGAAAGATCTCGAGCAAGGCAAGGAACTACGCGGACTTATTGCAAATGATTTATCACGTAGTAAAAATGGAAAATACGAATTAATCATTGATAGAGAAGAAGCAGAGGTATATGTTCTTGCAGAAAAAACGGGTCTAAACATCCCTTATCTGAGTTCAATGGGTGTCGTTTATACAGCATTTTTACTTTTTCTTTTTCTGATATGGAAAAAGGCGAAGAAAAAACAATCGTAACTTTTAATTTTTAATAAAGAAATTGTAATGAAAATAGAATAATAGGATGGGGAGGTGTTTATATGGCGGTTACGATAAAAGATGTAGCTAAGTTGGCTAATGTTGCTCCTTCAACCGTTTCCAGAGTTATAGCCAATAGTTCAAGGATAAGTGAAAAGACAAAAGAAAAGGTAAGAGAAGCAATGGACCAACTAGGATATCATCCTAACTTTATCGCCAGAAGCCTCGCAAGCCAAACGACTCAAGCCATTGGTTTAGTCATGCCAAGTTCAACTGATAAAGTATTTCAAAATCCATTTTTTCCGACTGTACTCCGTGGTATTAGTGAAGCGGCGAATGAACGACAATATGCCTTATATATGACAACCGGTAAAACGGATGATGACATTTATGATGGTGTTGTTCAAATGGTACAAGGAGGCAGGGTAGATGGAGTTGTTCTACTTTATTCAAAGGTAGAAGACAAAATATTATCATATCTCCAACAACGGAATTTTCCATTTGTTGTTATCGGTAAGCCTTTTAAGCAAGTTGAAGAAATCACCCATGTAGATAATGATAATTTCCGAGCTACAAAAGAGGTAACAGAATATTTGATAAATCTAGGTCATGAAGCTATTGCATTCATTGGTGGGGATCTAAATCTAGTAGTAACGGTTGAACGTTTACTTGGATACGAAAAAGCCCTCCGAGACGCATTCATATCTTTAGTACCAGAATATATTATTCATGAAGAGTTTCTTCGTGAAGGAGGACAAGAGGCTGTTAGGGAATTGATGTCGCTTAAAACCCCACCTACGGCACTTGTTGTAGTAGATGAATTAATGGCGCTAGGTGTATTAAATACATTAGATGAGATGGGGATAAAAGTACCAGATGATATATCGATTATTAGCTTTAATAACGTGATATTATCTGAAATGTCGAGACCACCTCTAACGTCGGTTGACATTGGCATTTTCGATTTAGGTTTTGAGGCAGCAAAAAGTCTTATTCAAAAAATTGAAAATCCGAAAGAACCAATTAAAAGGATTATCATTCCTCATAAAATTGTCAAACGTCAATCTTGTGAAATGCCTATTAATAAAAGAAAAATGCTTATAAAAGAATAAAAGAAAAAAGCGACGAAGCACCGTCGCTTTTTTTGAACTCTAAAAATATAAAAAATCTATTATCCATTAATAATTTTTCCGCCATTAACATGTAGCATTTGACCTGTCATATAGGTGGTATCTTCACTAGCAAGAAAAACATAACTTGGGGCTAATTCAAAGGGTTGACCAGCCCTACCCATTGGAGTATTGCTACCGAATGTGGCAACTTGGTCTGCGGGAAAGGTCGATGGGATTAATGGCGTCCATATCGGGCCAGGAGCAACCCCATTTACTCGTATACCTTGTCCTACCAATGATTTAGCTAAAGACCTTGTAAAGGTCACTATAGCCCCTTTTGTGGACGAATAATCTAGAAGCTGTTCATTTCCTTCATAAGCCGTAATAGATGCGGTATTAATAATAGAAGCCCCTTTATGGAGATGTGGTAAAACAGCTTTTGTCATGTAAAAATATGAAAAAATATTTGTTCTAAATGTCTGCTCTAGTTGTTCTGCAGTAATATCGAGCAAACTCTTTTGGGGATGTTGCTCTGCAGCATTATTAACGAGAATGTCAATTCGATTAAATTGCTCCATCACCTTTTCAACAGTATCCCTACAAAAGGCTTCTGAACCAATATCCCCAGGTATTAGTAAACATTTGCGTCCTTCTCTTTCAATAAGGTTTTTTGTTTCCTCAGCATCGTTATGCTCGTTTAAATAGGAGATGGCTACATCTGCACCTTCCTTTGCGAAATAGATAGCTACTGCCTTCCCGATTCCACTATCTCCACCGGTTATAATAGCCACTTTATTTTTTAACTTTCCACTCCCAACATAGGATGAATCCACTGAAGTCGGTTTAGGATTCATTTCACTTTCAACACCCGGCTGATGATTCTGATGTTGTGCTGGAAATGTTTGTTTTGTGTTCTGGTTTGATTGGCTCATACAATCCCTCCTAAAAAGAATGTCTCCTATAATAACTATTCCATTTTTTTGGATGGTTAAAACAAGGAAATTTTTTCGGGATTCGTAAGAAGCAAATAAAAAGGAGCAACATAGTCGCTCCTTTAAAACCTACCTATAGTTTACAAATTGTACATCAACTGATAAATCTGCTGCTCTTACTGCAGCGATAATTTGTTGAAGGTCATCACGATTTTTTCCAGTAACACGAATTTGATCTTCTTGAATTTGACTCTTTACTTTCAAACCACTATTTTTAATAATGGTATTAATCTTCTTTGCATTGTCCTTATCAATTCCCTGTGCAATCTTTGCGCGTTGACGTACCGTTCCTCCAGAAGCACCCTCAATTTTTCCGTAATCAAGATTTTTAACCGGAATTCCTCGTTTGAACATTTTCCCAAATAGGACATCTTTCAACTGATCAAGTTTGTACTCATCATCAGATAATAAAACTAATTCTTCCTTATCAAGTGATACTTCACTTTTACTTCCTTTAAAATCATAGCGAGTTTGAATCTCTTTCATGGTTAAATTAATAGCATTAGTAACTTCTGAAAAGTCAACTTTGGACACAATATCAAATGAGCTCTCTTTAGACATAAGTACCTCCGAAAAAAACATTTTTATTATTGGCTCCATTATAGTAGAATATAGCAGTTCATACAACTTTAGGAATATGTAAATGTATATATAAGTATATAAAAGGAGGAAAAATTTTTGGCTTTTATAAACGAATCAATTGGCGAGATTATATCGTTACCTGTTGCCCGCATTACAGATTTTGGTTATTTTTTAACGGATGGGGAAGAGGATATTTTATTACACAATAATGAAACAACAAAAGAATACGATCTGGATGAAGAGGTTGAAGTTTTTATATATGTTGACTCTTCTGGACGACTAGCTGCAACGACAAAAAAACCTCACATTACTTTAGGAGAATATAATTGGATAAAAGTAGTGGATGTTAGACGTGATCTTGGTGCATTTTTAGATATTGGATTACAGAAGGATCTGTTGTTAGGAAAAGAAGATTTGCCAGTAGTGGAAGAGGTTTGGCCACAAGAAGGAGATATGGTCTTTGTCACACTCAGGGTTAATCGTAATAATCGACTTTATGCAAAATTAGCATCAGAGCAAATCATTTCGGAAATATCTATTTCAGCAACCCCAAACGACCTAAATAAAAATATACAGGGGTTTGTTTATCGAACTGCTAAAGTTGGAACATGGATGATAACAGCAGAAGGTTATAGAGGATTTATTCATGAGAGCCAACGAAAGCAAGAACCAAGACTTGGACAAAAGGTTGAAGGTCGAATCGTTGATGTCAAGGATGATGGAACCATCAACGTTTCTTTATTACCAAGGAAACATGAAGCTTTAGGTTCTGATGCTGAAATAATTTTAGAATTCTTAATCTCTCGTAATGGTGCTATGCCATATTGGGATAAAAGTATGCCTGAGGATATAGAAGAAAGATTTAAAATGAGTAAGGGTGCCTTTAAGCGTGCACTAGGTAAACTTCTAAAAGAAGGAAAAATTTATCAAGAAACAGGTTGGACCTATTTAAAAGAAGAGAAAGAGCAAGAATAAATACTTGCTCTTTCTCTTCTTTTCTTTTATTTATGGTCAGTCTTCTTAGAATATTGATTTTTACCTGCTTGTCTGTTTTTTTCTCTCATCATATTTTTTTCATGTCTAAGAGCATTATTGTCTTTTGCTTTTTTATCGTTATCAGATGTATGTGGCATTTAATAAACTCCTTCCAATGTAAAGTGATTTTCACTTATTATTTTTTGTTGACTTGGATAGGAGTATGTACTGAACTAAATAAAAAGTGCTTATTCCACTTCATTTAAGAAAAATAAGGCAACGGTTCCTGGCCCAGTGTGTGCTCCTATAGCAGAGCCGATGGAAGTTATAAGTATTTCACCAGGTTTTGTTTCTGCCTCAATCATTGCTTTTAATTCAAGTGCTGTTTCTTCATCAGCTGCATGGCTGATACCTATGGTTTGACGGTCTAATGATTTACCTCGTTCTTTTATCATTTCAACCATTCTACGCATAAGTTTTTTCTTCCCGCGCAATTTTTCTAATGGAACAAGCTTACCATCTTCCACAGTTAGTAAAGGTTTGATATTTAATAACCCACCTAAAAATGCAGAAGCCTTTGACAGCCTTCCACCTTTAGCCAGATGGTCTAGGTCATCTACTGAGAAAAAATGTTCCATATGTTGAATGTAAAACTGAACAGTTGTAAGGATTTCTTCCTTTGAATGATTGTCTGCAGCTAATTTCGCTGCTTCTCTAACAATTAGCCCATGCCCTAATGAAGCACTTTTAGTATCTACGATGGTTAATTGAAAGTCAGGGTAGATTTCCTTTACTTGATCAAGAATCATGACAGCTGTTTGATACGTCCCTGAAAGTTCAGAAGAGAATGCAATATAGATTCCGTCCTGCTTTTGTTTTGCCATTTCGGTAAAAACACTCTCGAAAATCGTAGGAGAAACTTGGGATGTTTTGGGCAGTTTCCCAGCTCTTATAGCTTCATAAACAGAATCTGAATGAATAGAAACGACGTCCTCATATTCTATGTCGTCTAATAACACTTTTAATGGTAGTAATTGTACTTGGTACTCTTGATAAAAACTCAAGGGTAAATCGCAAGCACTGTCAGCTAAAATTTTTACTGACATATAGTCACCTTCTTTTCCCAATTTCTTTGTTATAAGTGTATAGGTTTAAAGAAAAAAATACAATTAGAATGATTAGATGGATAGTGAATGGAAAAGGGAGAAAACTTAATAGTAAGGGAGGAAGTATTTATGTTATGGTTACAAATTAAAAAAATGATTGTAGTGGTGCTAGGTGCCTTACTGAATGCAGTTGGAATGAACTTTTTCCTTATACCAGCAGATGTTTATGCAAGTGGTTTTGCAGGTATCTCCCA
>DASQIV010000100.1:0-4873 GCA_035631415.1 Pseudoneobacillus sp.
CTACAAAGGAAATACTAACCTTTCTTCCTAATTGTAAAATCATTATTATTACTAGCTATTATGATGATCAACAAGTATTTCCAGCTTTAGAAGCAGGTGCATTAAGCTATTTACTTAAAACAGCATCTGCAGAAGAAATCGTTCAAGCAATCTATAAAGCAGTACAAGGTGAAACCATCATCGAACCAAAGGTAGCCAATAAAATGTTAAATCGTTTCCGTCAGAGCGTACGGAAACCACATGATGAACTCACAGAACGTGAATTAGATGTCCTAAAATGTTTAGGCGAAGGTATGACCAATCAAGAAATAAGTGAAGAGCTATTTATTGGAATAAAAACAGTTAAGACCCATGTAAGTAATATTTTAAGTAAATTAAGTGTTTCTGACCGAACACAAGCAGCCGTTTATGCAAATCGAAATGGCATATTAAAAGCAAAGGGATAGGGGTAAAGTGCTGCCCCTATCTTATTTTTGTATATCAATCCTCTTTGGCGGAAGTATAGTAGGTTGAAATAGAAGAAGGATTAGAAAAAATATTTGGAATCGAATCAATGCCACTATCCTTATATAGAAATAGTTGAAATTGCTCGTATCCTTTCGAATTCTTCCATTTTTGAAAGTTACCCTCGTTATCCCATATAGTAACGATCATATATGTTCTAGATTGCAATGGTCGTAAACATCGAATCGCTAATAAACCAGCTTGTGTATCCAACATTTCGAGGCTATCTTTTAGGCGATATTCAAATAACGGCTTCCCTTCTTCAGTGACATTGAAATGATGCATTACAACAAAGCCTTCATGTATTAACTGTCCTTTTGAAGCTAAAATATCAAAGCTTCTTGGTTCGTTAAAAATAGAAGCTCCATTTGTTTCATGTATTAATACAGCCTGTTCTGTATTCTCCATTAAAAGCATTGTTTCTGCAGAATGATTTTGCATCTTTTTATATAAAAAATGAGGTGTTCCTACAGTAATATGAATTTTCATTTTTTCACCTACCCATTTCATTTTTATACTATTACCCTATTTTTAGAAAATAAAGTTTGTAAATACGAATATTTTTTGACATTTTGTAGTGTTATCTATACATATTTACTCCAAAAAAGATATATTTGAAACAGACTAAATGATTTTAACGTTCTTTTGTTTTTAATTTTTATTTTATATATTACAATAATAGGCAGACATGTTTTCGAAAGGTGGATATTATAAAAATGACTAAAACGATAAATGATACTCTTTTAAAAGCAGCTCGAGGTGAAAAAACGGATTATGTTCCTGTATGGTATATGCGTCAAGCAGGGCGTTCACAACCTGAATACCGTGCGATAAAGGAAAAATATTCTTTATTTGAGATTACTCATCAACCTGAGCTTTGTGCTTATGTAACAAGATTGCCAGTGGAACAATATAATGTAGATGCTGCCATCCTGTATAAGGATATTATGACTCCCCTACCGGCCCTTGGAGTGGATGTTGAGATTAAAGGAGGAATAGGACCTGTTATTTCTAATCCTATTCGTTCTTTAGCAGATGTTGAAAAATTAGGCGAGATTCATCCTGAAGAAGATGTCCCGTATGTATTAGATACAATTAAACTTTTAACGGAAGAGCAATTATCTGTTCCTTTAATCGGGTTTGCTGGTGCGCCATTTACCTTAGCTAGTTATATGATAGAAGGCGGTCCTTCAAAAAATTATAATAAAACAAAAGCTTTTATGTATGCTGAACCAAAAGCTTGGTTTGCTTTAATGGATAAATTAGCGGAAATGACCATTACATATGTGAAGTCCCAGGTAAAAGCTGGGGCGAAAGCTGTTCAGATTTTCGATTCTTGGGTAGGAGCATTAAATGTTGAGGATTATCGCTACTTCATAAAACCTACCATGCAACATATTTTTTCTAGCTTAAGAGAAGCAAATGTACCTTTGATCATGTTTGGAGTTGGCGCAAGTCATCTTGCTTTAGAGTGGCATGACCTTCCATTAGATGTTGTAGGACTTGATTGGAGATTACCTATTAAGGAAGCAAGAGAAATGGGTATTACTAAAACGGTACAAGGAAATCTGGATCCTGCTATTTTACTAGCACCTTGGGAAGTGATTGAGGAAAAAGCGAAGGCGATTCTAGATCAAGGGATGGCACACCCAGGATATATTTTTAATTTAGGACACGGAGTTTTCCCATCAGTAAATCCAGATGTATTAAAAAAATTAACAACCTTTGTTCATGAATATTCTGCTTCAAAACTAAGTAAATAAAAGCTTTTTATTAGTAATTAAAAAGTGTTCTTGGAAGAATAAGATGAATCATGTTGAAATAGTTGTAATAATGCTATTGGAAAAAATGAGGTGTAGATGTGGCAAAAAGAACAATGGGTTTACTAGTCATGGCTTATGGTACGCCATATAAAGAAGAAGATTTGGAAAGATATTATACTCATATTCGCAGAGGCAGAAAGCCATCTGAAGAAATGGTCGAAGAGCTACGTGGGCGATATGAAGCGATAGGTGGAATCTCACCATTAGCAAAGATTACGCTTGAGCAAGGGAAAAGCTTAGAAACTTATTTAAATAAAGTGCAAGATGACATTGAGTTTAAATTGTATCTTGGATTAAAGCATATAGAACCTTTTATTGAAGATGCTGTTACTCAAATGCACAAGGATGGAATAGAGGAAGCTGTTAGTATCGTTCTAGCCCCCCATTTCTCTACCTTTAGTGTTAAATCCTATAATGGACGAGCAAAGGAAGAGGCCGAAAAATTAGGAGGCCCTGTCATAAAATCAGTAGAAAGCTGGTATTTGGAGCCTAAGTTTATTGATTTTTGGGTAGATAAAGTGAAAGAAACCTTTATGAAAATGACTGCCGAAGAAAAGGAAAAGGCTGTACTTATTGTTTCTGCTCATAGTTTGCCTGAAAAAATTCTTCAACTAGGTGATCCGTACCCTAATCAGCTGCAGGAAACAGCAGACCTCATTGCGAAGGGGGCAGGAGTTAATCATTATGCAGTTGGATGGCAAAGTGCAGGAAATACTCCAGAACCATGGCTTGGTCCTGATGTACAAGATTTAACAAGAGAATTATTTAATCAACACGGATATAAGGCCTTTGTATATACTCCAGTTGGTTTTGTATCTGACCACCTTGAAGTTCTATACGATAATGATATTGAATGTAAAGCTGTGACAGATGACGTTGGTGCTAGCTATTATCGACCAGAAATGCCTAATTCGGAACCTCAATTTATAGAAGCAATGGCTTCAGCTATTTTTAAAGTAATGAAATAAATTAGGTGATTAAGTGGTTGAGTTTTCAAAAAGACGTTGTTCAGTTTGAATAGGAATATAGGATGGCTTAATGAGTCATCCTATTTTTGAGTTGATTTATTAAAATTAAGGTGTTATATTTATTGATGTCGACAAAATGACCAAAACGCTCATACGGTCAGTTCGTGAGGTGATCTATGTCTATTGATCGAAAAAAACTAATTTTAGATGCTGCAACAAAATCATTTTCATTATTTGGTTACAAAGCTACCACAATGGATCAGGTTGCAAAATTAGCAAATGTTGGTAAGGGGACCATTTATACCTTTTTTAAAAATAAAGAGGAGCTGTTTGACGAAATCATTAAAGGGCTCATTCAAGAAATGAAATTAGCAGCAGAAGAAACCTATGATGAATCTTTATCTTTTTATGAAAATGTACACCGGTCACTGTATAGAATTTTGGGATTTAGAAAAGAACATCAACTAACGATTAAGCTTTTTCAAGAAGAAAAGGAAATGGGAACTCCTGCTGTGTTGGATGTTATATCAACGCTAGAAAAGATGATTCTTAATTATATAAAAGAGAGAGTAGCCCAAGCAATCATTCGAGGAGATATTAAGGATTGTGACCCGGAATTGACAGCCTTTGTCATGCTAAAGCTTTATATTTCCTTAATTTTTGATTGGGAAAAGAATCATGAACCACTTGATAAGGAACAAATTCTAAACTTATTCAGGCAATATATTTTTATTGGATTATCCAAATAGGATATCCATCTTTTTTAGCCTATTTTGACTAAATGAATATTTTAGTCAGTTGATTTTTTGGAGGGGAACATCTATGAAAAACCAATTATTTAAAAAAGAATTATTAGCTATTTTTAAAAATAAAAAGCTATTAGTTCCTATCTTAGCTGTACTGTTCATTCCTGTATTATACAGTGGAATGTTCTTATGGGCTTTCTGGGATCCATATGAACATTTAGCTGACCTCCCAGTTGCAATCGTTAATAGTGACAAGGGAGCTGATTTTGACAGTGAAAAATTATCTCTCGGAAAAGACCTTGAAGATAAACTAAAAGAAAGTAATGATTTTCATTTTATTTTTGTCGATAAGGAGAAAGGGCTAAAAGGACTAACGGATCAAAAGTTTTATATGTTAGTTGAGATTCCAGAAAATTTTTCAAAAAATGCTACAACTTTAATGGATAATAACCCACAAAAGCTGGAATTAATTTATAAACCTAATGAAAGTTACAATTTTCTTTCAGCACAAATCGGTTCTACTGCAATAGAGAAAATTAAAGCATCTTTATCTGAAAAAATTATAGAAACGTATTCTGATACCATCTTTAGTAAAATAACTGATATTTCTAATGGCATAACAGATGCGAGTGACGGTGCAAAAAAATTATATGAAGGTTCTATAAGCTTACAGTCAGGGGCCACTGATTTACAAGATGGTTTGTCCCTATTAGCTGAAAAGTCTATTGAATTTAACGAAGGGGTTATTAAAATAAATTCAGGTAGTCTGGAAATGGCAAAAGGCGTAGATAAGTTATCAAATGGAATCGGTTTACTAGATGAAAACTATCAA
>DASQIV010000101.1:0-3244 GCA_035631415.1 Pseudoneobacillus sp.
GTTGCCACACTGAATTACTTACAAAAGTTTATCAAAATCATCCCATACTTAGCCATTTTACTCGTTTCTGCTGTTATTTTTATTATTATGGAGAATAGTATATCGCCTACTGCCTACTTCTTAATTTATTTTGTACTGGCCATATCTGCCATTTATATGGAGAGAGCGATTCTCTGGTTGGCATCATTTTTGGGATTTATTGTCATTACAACCTTTACTATTTTCCATCATCAGTCTTTACCCTTAGAAACTAAAAATTACGTTACCATTTACCTACTATTTACTTTAGTGACCATTTTATTAACATTCCAACTTAATATATCTAAAAAGCTTTCTGAACATATTGTCCAGGCTCAAAAAGAAACTGAACAACTTTTAATAAGAGACCGTGAAGTAAGAATTTCTATTGCTGAGAACACAGAAAACATTTCAAAGATGGTAGACCTTGTAAAAACAAAGAGTCAAGAAAACCTTCAAGCTTCTCAAGTAATGAATCATTCCATTGCAGAAATTTCAGCAGGAATGCAAATTCAATCCAAATCCATTTTAGAGATTACGAACACGATAGAGAATTCAAGTGAGAATTTAGCTAAAACGACTACACTGGTAGAAAAACTGCATGAAGACGCGATTGAAACAGATCAAGTAACAATTTCAGGGCAGAGTCTTGTATCAAAATTAAAGGATGAAATTTCTTTTTCATATCAAGATATGCTTCAAGCTGAAGAACAAATTACGAAGTTATCTACACTTGTAAAAGAAACCTCTAGTTTTGTTACAGCCATTCAAGAAATCGCAAATCAAACCAATTTATTAGCATTAAATGCCTCTATTGAAGCAGCACGTGCTGGTGAAAGTGGTAAAGGTTTTGCAGTTGTCGCCGAAGAGGTTCGAAAGCTAGCTGATACATCCAGTCGAACAGCAGCACAAATTTCTGAAAATCTAAAAAATGTTTTTTCTGGTACAGAAAAGACGAAGGTACAAATAAGTAATACAAGTAAAAAAGCCACTGAAAATTTACAATTAGCCATCGATACACAAGATGCTTTTGCTAGAATAAGTGATACTTTTATTCATTTACGCGAGGACATCTCTAAACACGAATTGTTGACAAAGCAAGTCAATGAATCTTCTAAAACGGTAGAAGTAACTTTAAGTGAATTCCGTAATGTAATTGAAGAAGCAAGCGCTACATTACAAGATTTATCCTCTTCCGTTGGTCTTCAAACCTATGAAAATGAAAAGCTTTATCAAGCCATATCAGCTGCACATGAATCAATCGAAAGCTTATTGAAGCTTCAAAATTAAAAGGAAAGCCTTTTTCGGCTTTCCTTTTATTATTTACATGATTATTTTTCAATTTGGAAATCAACTGCTACATATTGCATTGTACCAATTTCTGATTTTACAAGTTGAATAATGTCATTAGCAGCTTTTGCGGATTTTTCTTTTGCTTTCACTGTAATACGGATTTCTTCTCCATCCGCACGAACTAATGCGTCATCGTATCCTAATGTTCTGATTAACGTTTCTAACATTTGTTCTTTATTAGCTACTTCATTAAGAGTCTTTAATTCTTCATGTGCCGCTACACGCTGATCAGCTGGAAGCTCTGTAGAAGCAATCATCGTTTCTAATTCTTCTTTTCTTTGACTGCGGGAGTCTTCTAAATTCATACGAAGAGCTTCAAATACTTCGTCACTTGCAATACTAGAAATAATATTTTTATCTTGTTCAGTACCGACAACATCTTTGGAATTAGCTGCGTCTTTATTTTTTTGTACTGATGCCATATCCGTCATTTTTTGCTCAGGCGAAGTAATGTAATAGACTGATAATACTACCACTAAGCTAAGCATTGTTAATAACCAAACTGTTTGTTTTTTCAATAACATTTATGAATCCCCCTTAGTTTTTTTTGGCATTACCGCTACACGATGACTAGGTACATCTAGTACTCTAGTAACTGCCTCGATAATCCATTTTTTCACTTGAATATTTTCTGCCCCCTGGGCAACAACTAACACACCACGAATTGCTGGCTTTTTAGTTTCAACTAAAATTGGTCCCTCTTTTTCTCCTTGTCTTACAATAACAAGTTGTTCATCAATAGAGGCATCTTCAACCTTTCGTTGACCACCTTCGCGGTCAGTTTCATTGGTTGTTTGAGACCTAGTGACAACATTCTTTTCTAGCACTTTTTTATCAGTAGCATCTACATTTACAATGACAGTAACCTTATCTACTCCCAGCATTTGTTCTAATGCTTCTTTAAGCTGAGCTTCATAGGCTCGTTCATAATCAGAGATCGTTATGTTACCACCACCAGAGGTTTTTTGACCAAAAGCAGCAACATCCTCTTCTGACACAGGCTGATTTTGAAAAGTAGATACCGACTTTTCTACTGGAACTTTTTCGGAAAAAAGAATATTGTTAGCAAGCATAATCAATGCCCCGAAAAGTCCAACTAGAAGTAAGTATTGGAATTTAACATTTTTTTTCTCTTTCTTCTCATCTGTTGAAAGAAGTTTTTTTAACCATGAAAATGGTCCATTACGATCCATTTCTGTTTGTCACCTCCCCTTCAATCAAAACTTCAATAGAGTTCTCTGTTACATTCCATTTTTCAGCTAGGAGCGATGTAATTTCTTCTGATTGGGCTGTCAATCGTTTAGATGGAGGAGGAGTCCCTGTATTAATCTCCACTGTTTGGACCACTTCAACGACTTTTGCTTCATTCTCTGATGGCTTTAACTGAACGATGACTTTTTGGAGGTTTTCCGGAAAAGTTTGATTACTCTTTTCGTCAACCATAAGATCAATGTTTGCGATTTCTAAACCGTACTGTTCCATCAACTCCTCCTCAGTGTCCTTTTTAAGTTGGACAGCCATTGTTTCTAAAATATATGCACGTTGTGAAGCTTGTATTTCTTTTTTCTTCAATTCTATTAAATTTTCCATATTTTTTTCTTTAGAGTCCTCAAAAATAGGGATCGAAGCAAGAGCTGATTCAAAATCTTTTGATATTAATTTCAATACGGGTGTTAAGATGATAGCGATCAGCAAAAGTCCAGTTACAATTTTGGTGTACTTTTGAAAACTTGAATTTGGCAATAGCATGTCAATGACTGTAGCAAGTAGAATAAATAAAATAATATTTGTAACCCATTCAGTTAGGAATTGCAATGATTTCCACCTACCTTACCATCATAGTTAAATTTCCAGCGGCAATAATGACAGTAAT
>DASQIV010000102.1:0-10479 GCA_035631415.1 Pseudoneobacillus sp.
TACTGGTGGGAAATATTTACGAATCGGATAAAATAAGGAGAGAATCATTAAGGTCGTTATAATGAAATACCATTCATTCCAATCGAAGGTAACGTTCATAATCTCCAATCTCCTTTAAATAGAAGCTTCCGAAAGAGTTTCATAAAGCTAATTAATAACAATAGTCCACCCATCCAAAAGGCAAATGACCACCAAATTCGCCAATGCACATGATTTATGACACCTAGAGTATCTGCCAACCATTCTAAACCTACAAAAACGAAAACGGAGCCTATGATTAATAAGATCTTTTTAAGGAGTGAGCTTAATATAAGAAAGTAATGTAGAAAAGTAACCAAGAGGATCGGGTAAAGTATGATTCTATTTATAAAATGCGCTAGTTCAAGGCTTAAAATATCAGGAATATATATCGTTTTAAAATTCATGTAGCATAGAGCAGAAAAGTTTTGAAAAAGATAGGAACTAATTAGCCAATAGACAAGGATTTCAAGGGGATGCAGGTTTTTCTTCTTTTTTATAAAAAGAAATATAACAATCACATTCAACAAGATATAAAAAAATAAGACCATTCAAGTAAACTCCTTTGAAATTCCTATACAGGTACCTTTTTCTAGCTTTTTGAATAGCTTGTTCAATTAAATGAAGAATTATTACTAAGGTCCTATGAAACATAGCCAGAATTTTATGCCGTGACCATTAACATTCTATTTCAAAATGTTTTTTTGCAAGTTCCTTAAATTGTTTTTCTGCGATATCTTCTTTAATTATTTGCCCATTTATCCACTGGGTAAAAGAAGTGCTTGTTAAGGTTTGACTACCACTTTCCGTTAACCTTGTCATTAAAGGGGCCTTATTAAAGGGAGAATTGGTACTCTCAGTGATCACTTTTTGAACCTCGTTCATTTCAGCTATATCGATTACTAGTTGCTGAGAGTGGAACGCATATCCATTTTTCCAATCCGTATCCTTATGCTTTAGCTTCATTTCAAGGACATAATTACCGTGTGCACTCTCTTCCTGGCGAATTCGAAACTCTCCATTAAAAGAAGTGACAACCTCACCACTGAGCGGAACAGGTTTTAAAGGTAAATTCCCACCAAATCCTGTATCGACCACAAATGTTTGATCATGCTGGTTTAAAAGAATAATAACGTGCGTTCTCCCAACAGCGGCATAGTCCTGATTAGCATGTTCAAAAACGATTGCACGAGCCAAGTTAACATCCAATCCATTTTCCTTTAAAAAATAATAAAGGATCGTATTTAACTCATAACAAAGTCCGCCTTCATTTCTTAATAGAATTTTTTGGATTAAGTTTTCTTGTGTAATATCTGCAACTGTGTTGGAAATGACACATAAATTTTCAAATGGAATGGCGGTTGCTGTTTTTTCAAGAACACGATCTAGTTTTTCAAAATTGACAAGTTCGTCTTCCTGTAGACCTATTCTTCTACGAAATAACAAGTTCAAATTGTTCATCTTCGAATCCTCCATTATAAATCTTTTCAACTACCTTATCTTAATATATGCATGATTTACAAATGTTAAGTAGGAGAAGGAAGTCTGGTGTCCTAAATACGTTTAGAGAAGATTTAAACAAACGATTGATTGAATCCTAAGGAAGGTTGTTGATACCCTGAAAAATATCAATAAATACAACAAATCAAAAATAAAGACTTTCTCATCGAAAGTCTTTCAACGTATAAGCTATAGCACACGAAAGTTTCATTTGGTATACCGATTCGCATAACTTGAAGCGACGAATGCATTCGGTTTGATTTTTGGCTCAACCCCCATTGATTCCATTCGAGCTACCATCTCTTTGACGAAGGCGCTCGTTTTATTTCGTTTACCAGCCCCAATATCAATATGACCTTCCATCGAAAAAGTAGCCCCTTGGTAAAGATAAGGGAGTACAATAGTAATTAATTGATTTTTTCTTTCCTCAGTAAACATTGAAACAATTTCCTCTGTTAAGGACAATTCCATGGAAATTCGTTCATGTAATTGTGTCATTTTTCTTGGAACGGTTACCTTTCGAATACATGCCCAACCCCCTTTTCCAGCGCTTTGAATGACAATTCCAGTTATAAAAATCGTATGTCTTTTATGAACTTGAGAATCTGTTCCTACCATTAAACGGTATTTTCCACTTGGATTTAACTTCATAAACTTTATGATTTGGCCAAAAACTTGTTCAAAAGTCATCTTATGTTCTTGAAGGTTTTGAAAATAGATTTGATATTCCTCCATAAGATAGCACCACAGCTTTCTATAGCTCTTCTTACTATCCTATGGGATTAGTTGACATGTCGTGCCAAGGGAAGTTTGTGAAAAAGAGCAAAATATAGGTGTGATTCTAACTGATATAAATGAAGAACTAGGTGGACTTATGTAGGTAAGTTTTAAGTAAATAAAAACAGTGAATGGGTTAGTTGCTTTTCATAACGCCATAAAGAATGCAAATGACCCCACTAAATACCCAGAAAATTTTCGTCAAGGATATTTTATCGGCCATTCCCAATAACCCTATAGTGGTAGTTAAGATTAGTACAACTGGACCTACAAATACAAGAGAGCTATTTACAACTAATGCCTTTTCTACATTATTTAATTTTAAAATGAATAAGCCAACAAAAACTTCAAGACTACCGGAAAGGACACGTAGAATCGCCATTCCTAAAATAGCCTTTTCAAAATAATGAAACATACTAACCTCCTGGTGATGATTTGTCTTCTAAAATATATGCTCGTACAAATTAGATAAGGACAAAGGATTTGAAAAATAGACTTGGTGGTAATTAATGAAGAAAAGGGGAAAAGAAACTGTTTATATGTTAAATTATGTTGCTTGAGAGTAAATAATCTTGTGTTCTTTAGTGCTTGAGTTAAAACATTTTTTTAAAATAATCAAATGCCTGTCAACCTTGTGGACATTCCATCATTTAATAAAGTAACTATTATTATTAGGGTGGGATAATGACATGGCAAAACGAAATCGTGGAAAAACAATCAGCGATTTACCTTCAAATGGGCGTGGTACTTGCCCATTATGTGGAAAAACGAGAATTAAGTTGCTTTATCCACATAAAACATAAACAAATCAAACCATTAAGGTTTGTAAGTTCTGCCGACTAAAAGTAGATTAATATAAAAAGGTCCTAAGAATGGAAACAATTCTTAGGATTTTTCTATTGAATAGCTAAAAAATGTGGATAAGTGGGAAAGTGATATTAATCAAATTTTCGATTTATCTACATTTTAATATAGGTTATCTACATTATTTGTGGATTAACCAACAAAAGCGGATAAGTCCACAGCCCTTTTTTTCGAAAATTTAAGTTATCAACCATTTTTGATAGTTATCAACCGAATTTACTTTTTATCAACAAACGCACCTAATTTCTGTTTCTGCCTTTATTTCTATATAATTAGAGCAAGACTTACTGGAGAAAGGAGATCGAATATGTGCTTAATTTTATTTGCCTATCGAGTACATCCAACTTATCCACTTATTGTTGCTGCTAATCGTGACGAGTTTTTTGAAAGACCAACCAGATCTGTTCATTACTGGGAGGATTATCCTCATATCCTTGCAGGCCGTGACTTAAAGCAAATGGGTACTTGGATGGGAATCACCACTTCGGGGAAATTTGCCGCATTAACCAATTTTCGTGACCCAAAGGAGAAGACGGAGGGGAAACGTTCTCGAGGAGAGTTGGTTGCGAACTTTTTAATAGAGAAGTCGGACTCGAGCGATTATATGAAAAAAGTAGCCGATACGAGAAACCTGTATCCTGGTTATAACTTATTAGTAGGGGATACAAATGAACTTTACTACTACTCCAATATCGAGAATAATATGCAACTACTGGAGCCTGGGGTATACGGAGTCAGTAATCATTTATTAAATACAGACTGGCCAAAGGTGAAACGAGGACGAGAAGAACTAACACAAATAGTCAGTAGATCTGAAGAAGAAATGGTCGAGCAGCTGTTTACCCTTCTGCAGCATGCAGATACAGCGCCAGAACACCTTCTTCCTAAAACGGGAGTATCGATCGAATGGGAGAGAATTCTATCACCGATTTTTATACAAAGTGACGGATACGGAACAAGAAGTTCTACAGTGTTATTGGCTACGGATAAAGAAATCTTTTATAAGGAAAGAGTCTATAATGAAAATGGAAAAAGTGATTCTGAATTTAGGATAAACAGAAAAACCAACCTTCTTTAATAGCAAAGGTGAACTGCCACTCATTGGAGGGCAGTTCAATGAAGTGATTTTTTTCTGTATGTTGGACCTTTATTCTTCTCTCGCTATTTCATTCCTATTTGGAGCAAGAGGTGGCTGCTCTAACCACTTATTTTGTACCATAATATTAAACCATTTTTTAGTGACCAAAAGATTTTGTAAAATGGTGCTTTCATAGGCTGTAACAAGGTCTGTTCGCATGGCTGCTGCTAATCCTGCCCCATGGTAGGCTTGGGCAGCCTGAAAAAGGAAACCAATATGATACATCAATAACTTATCAGAGAAGTGAGAAACTGAGGAAGCTGTCACTTCTGTTTCCCATGATCTTGGAACTGGTAAATTATCATCATGCATGATTTGTGAAAAGGTTTGTATTTGCTCATCAGCTATTTTTTCAGAATCCTTTATAAACTTTCTTACTTCTTTTGATTGAGCAACCTGACTAAAGGCAATAGAAAGAGTTTTAGCCATTATACTCTTTTTAAGGTTAAATGAAATACTAATGATTTCTGTTGCTGCTAAACGTCTCCCTTTACCGAAAAAACCATCTAAAAAATCTTTGCTAGAAATAAATTCAGGATTTTTGGTAGGGTAGAACAAGGGGTCTCGCTGGAAGTTTCCTTTCTCTAGCAATAAATCAATAGTTTGATGATACATCCGTTTTCCATCATTATCACACGAGTCGTAAAAGAATCTTAAGTCCTCTCTGACAGAAACACCTAATGAAGTGGAGTGAGCCAACAAGCCATGTAGAGTCATGATATGTAGATAATTTAAGCAAAATATATCTGTGAATAGTCTCTCTGCTCCTAAATTGAAGTCAGATTCGGTAAATCCTATTGGAATCGGAAATCCTTCATTCTTTATAAAAGTTACGATTTGTTCCTTTTGTTTTTCATATGTCTTGATTGCATCATCAAAAATATTTTTTATCGATTCATCTTCAATGATTGAGAACATATATCTATTTACGGTGTCTATCATTGTCCCGTTGACATATTCTGCCCATAGTGTACCGATTTCTGAAGATGTGAGTTGTAATTTATTCTTGTCCATATGTTCACCTCATCAGTATTATTTACCATTTTTCTGTACTGATATGTATATATATATAGACTTCAAATAAAAAACATCCCTTTCGACGAGAAAGGGATGTTTTCTATGCTAAATCATCTTAAATTATAGGTTTGAAAATTCTTTGTATATAAGTTGAAGTAAAACGATGAAGATGCAAGGCTAATCCTGAAGTTGAATAAAATAACTTTCCACTAACTTATCCAGTTCTTCGAGATCTTTTTTTTCAAAAAGGGCTTTGCCCATTTTCAACGATGCAAGAGTACTTTCAATCAAAAATTTACGAGGCTGCTTAGAATCCAATAGTTCTTCTAAAACAAAATCTAGTAACTCATCGTATTTAGAGTGTTCGGAGTGTTCTTGAATAGCCTTTTTTAACTTTGTAATGGTTTGATGAAATTGTTTAGAATAAGCTTGACTACATTTTTTCTTAGCTGGAAACCAAGTATCTAAACGTTCTGGAGGAATCAATTGTTCCCCGGATTCTGCTAATCCATCCACCATTTTTATTAAACGATTTACGCTATAGTGAACAACTTTACTAATATTGAGGCTATGGAGCCCATTTGCCAATTGGTAGAACTTGATATTTTCTCTTAAGATTCCCAAAAACATATTAGCACTATCCAATAAATAGGGCTTTTTATTTTCACCAAAAATATCAATAAAGCGCTCGTATATCCAACGTATATTCCTCAAACGTGCCAATTCAATCAAACGTTTAAGATCGGTGTCATTTGAAGCCATTACTTCCTCAAATAAAGAGATAAATCTATTTTCACGATTGGATATCATTTGCAACTCTACTTGTTTTATGAAAATTTCTATTTCGGAACGATCCCTACCAATAAGAAGTTCGTCACGTTCTTTCTGCACTTTTTCATAATTAGATTTAAAAATGGCTACTAATAATTCATTTTTTGAGGAAAAATAATTATAAAAGGTACCTTTCGAAATTCCACTTTCGTCTAAAATATCTTGAATAGATGTAGCTTGAAACCCTTTTTCAATAAATAATTGATGCGCTATTTTCAAGACGCGTTGCTTTCGGTCATTCATTTAAAAATCACCTTTGCATAAAATTATACTACCTGTATAAAAACATATTACATTAAATTATTTCGTATGACAAACCCCTTGAAATGGAAGTATTTTTAATTGCAAAAATTGAACCGAGAGTATATTATATGTAAGTATGAAATTAGAGTATAAAAATATGAACAGTAAGTTTAAAGGGGGAGAAACAATGGACCAAACGGTCAATAAGACTACTGCTCGTCCACCATATGGATTGCTTGCAGTATTGATGATTGGAGCCTTTATCGCATTTTTAAATAATACATTGCTAAATATAGCACTTCCATCCATTATGGCTGATTTAGATGTCGATGCATCGACAGTTCAATGGCTGACAACAGGATTTATGCTAGTAAACGGAATTATGATTCCAACTACAGCGTTTTTAATTCAAAAATATTCGGTGCGTAACTTATTCCTTACAGCTATGGGATTATTTACAATCGGAACATTATTAGCAGGAGTCGCACATGTTTTTCCAATTCTATTAGCAGGACGAATGATTCAAGCTTCTGGTTCTGCGATCTTGATGCCATTGCTAATGAACGTAATGCTAGTTAGCTTTCCAATTGAAAAACGTGGAGCAGCAATGGGTGTGTTCGGTTTAATATTAATGGGAGCACCAGCGATTGGACCAACTTTATCTGGTTGGATTATTGAACACTATGATTGGAGAATGCTATTCCACTTTGTGACACCAATTGCTTTTGCAATACTTTTAGTAGGCTTTTTCTTACTTAAAGACAAAAAGGAAAAAATCAATTTGCGTTTAGATTTTATTTCCCTTCTATTATCAAGCGTCGGGTTTGGCGGTCTATTATATGGATTTAGTTCTGCAGGTAAAAAGGGCTGGGATAGTCCAGAAGTATACTTAACTATTGCTATTGGGGTTATTTCATTGGCGACGTTTATTATTCGTCAAATCAAGCAAGACAAACCAATGTTGAACTTTAGAATCTTTCAATATCCAATGTATGCTTTATCGATTACCATTTCCATGGTTGTCACAATGGCCATGTTTTCGGGAATGTTGTTAACGCCGATTTACGTTCAAACACTTCGTGGTATCTCACCATTTGATGCGGGATTAATGATGTTACCTGGTGCGATTTTAATGGCTTTAATGTCACCAATTACAGGGAAACTTTTTGATAAAATTGGTGGTCGTATATTAGCGGTTACTGGTTTAACCATTTTAACGGTAACAAGTTATTTTTTCAGTAACTTAACGTTAACAATGAGCTATTCTCATTTAATTATTTTATACTCTGTTCGTATGTTCGGGATGTCTATGGTTATGATGCCAGTTTCAACAAATGGCTTAAATCAATTACCTAAACGATTTTACCCACACGGTACAGCGATGAACAATACTTTACAACAAGTGTCTGGTGCAATTGGTACAGCATTATTAGTTACGGTAATGACAAATCGTACTAAAACACATGCAACTGAACTTGGTGAAGCGGCAATGAAGGGCCTAAAAGAACAACCTACTGCTGAAGTACTAGCTACTATGAAACAACAAATTATGGCAAAAGCAATGTTAGAAGGAATTAACGATGCTTTCTTCGTAACAGTGTTTATTTCTGCTCTTGCACTGTTCCTTGCATTATTTATCAAGCGTGCAAAACAGGCTGAAGATCCTATACAAGAGGTACCAGCAGAAAAAAAGGTTACAACTAAATTAGCAGAGAATTAATAATTTGCCACCTGGTTAAAATGCCGGGTGGCTATTTTTAATACATAAGAAGGATTTTCAGTATCATTAAAAGAAAAGCTAACTTATAACTGGTTGAAGGAGAGTTAAGTATATGGGATCGATAAAAGAGGGGTTTTTAAAAGTAAGTGATGGAAATATATGGTATCGAAAAGTAACGAGTAGTGGGGAAAAGACGCCAATTTTAATTTTACATGGTGGACCAGGGTTTTCATCCCTTCCATTGCATCGTCTAGATAAGCTTGTTGTTAATCGGGATGTCATTTACTATGACCAGCTTGGTGCTGGTTTTTCGAAAGGTCCAACAGATCCAGCTTTATGGAATTTGGATCGGTATGTTGAGGAGTTAAGCCAGGTAAGAAAAGAATTAGGTTTGGAAAAAATACATATTCTTGGGCATTCTTGGGGAACTACCTTGCTTGCTTCGTACCTTTTAACAAAACCAGTGGGTGTAAAAAGTGCCATTTTCTCAAGCCCTTGCTTAAGTGCGCCACTCTGGGCAGAAGATGCTAAAAGGTTGTTAGAACAACTACCGGTGGATGTTCAAGAAGTGATTACGCGATGTGAGGCTGAAGGTACGACCGATACTGAAGAATACAAAACTGCCATGAAAGAATTTTCTAAACGATTTATATGTCGAGTGGAAGTAAGTCCTGAAGAGCGAGCGAAGAGAGCAGAACTAGGAAATCTAGAGGTCTACAATACCATGTGGGGGCCTTCAGAATTTTGTGTAACTGGAAACCTCAAAAGTTTTGATTGTACACCAAGGCTGCATGAAATTGAAACCTCAGCGTTATTCCTTTGCGGGCGTTATGATGAAGCTACTCCGGAGTCTACTAGTTATTTTAGCAGTCTAGTGCCAAATGCTAAGCTACATATATTGGAGGAAAGTGCTCATTCAGGGTATCGTGAACAACCAGAGGAATACATTCAAGTTGTAAATGAGTTTTTGAGCGGAGTAGAAGGTAAATAGAGAAGAGATATAGGAGTTTTCTTACTGGGAAAAAATACTTCAATTGTGACAAAGTCAGAAATAATTGCAATTTAGACGGATATATTCTGAAAAAAGTCCGATAAAATGTTCAAAAACTCGGATATCTCCCTTCAAAAGTCGTATATATGCAAACTGGAACAGCTTTGTATTAAAAAAAGGGGAAAAAATAATGTTCAAAACGATTTCATTAGATAAAAAATTTACAAAAGATAAGATAAATAGCTGTATCGTTGCTCATAAAGGATCGATTGTGTATGAATTTTATCGAAATAACAAAATAAAAGACAAAGTACAAAAATTAAATTCTGTAACGAAAAGTTTTATCTCTATTTTGATAGGGATTGCGATTGACCAAGGAAAAATAGAGGGCGTCCATCAATCTATTGCAGATTTTTTTCCAAATATTAATGAAGCTAAAAAAGAAATTACTATTGAAAACCTGCTAACGATGACTCCTGGTTATGATTGGCCAGAGTTTTCAAGCTGGGGCGGTCGACCATTTCCGATGATTAACAGTAAAGATTGGGTTAAGTTTAATCTAGAAAGAATAATGGTCGAATCTCCAGGAGAAAAAATGTATTACAATTCTGGATGCTCTCATTTGTTAAGCGCCATACTTCAAAAGGCAACTGGATTAAAACTTACAGAGTTTGCAGAAAGATACTTATTTCATCCGTTAGGAATTAGAGAATATGAATGGCATTACGATTCTAAGGGTATTGCAATAGGTGGTTTTGGCCTATCTCTCAAGCCTGGAGATTTACTGAAAATTGGCCAATTAATGCTGCAAAACGGACAATGGAACAATAAGCGGATTATTAGTGAACCTTGGGTTCGAACATCTACAACCGCCAAATACCCGACCACATATGGCTTCGGTTATTACGGATACCATTGGTGGGTGATGAAAGATGAAGATAAACTTATGCAACCTCATACCTTTCATGCAATGGGATACGGAGGACAATATATTATGGTCGTCCCCGATTATGATTTGGTGACCATATTTACCAGCGATAATTATTCTGATTCCTATCAACCGATTCTTTATTTTAAAAATGAGATCATAAAGTCGATTTTATAAGGTGAAACATCCCTCTTACTTAGCCGTGAAAAAGGGATGTTTCTTTTTGAAATCCAACATAAGGGTTTTAGACTCGCCAAGGCGAAGAGCTTTTTATTCCTTAAAATGGTTTATTACCAACTGATTTATATATAATAAACCTATGACTGTAATAGAGGGGTTGGAATTTTAATATGGGAACGGCAATAGAAAAATTACAAAGGCTTCATACGTCGGTTCAAAAGTTAGAGACGGTTTTACAAGAGGTTTGGAGCGTTATGGATGAGCTTGGAGAC
>DASQIV010000103.1:0-2132 GCA_035631415.1 Pseudoneobacillus sp.
TTCATGACGAAAAAATAAATTAATTCCAAAAAACAAATTTTAAGAATCAATTATCCTCTTAATTCTACTAAAATATCTTCCCCCGACATGATTAACTTTGCACCTTGTTGAATTAAATCATTCGTTCCAGCTGAAAAGGGACTAAAAATATTTCCTGGAATCGCAAAAACTTCCCGACCTTCTTGAACCGCATAATTAGCCGTTATTAACGAACCGCTTTTCCTTTTTGCCTCAATGATTAAGGTACCTTCACAAAGACCACTAATAATACGATTCCGTGCTGGAAATTGCCATTTGGTCGGTCTAGTTTCTGGAGGATATTCTGAAATTATTAGATGTTTTGAAGCAATACTATCAGCTAATCTCCGATTTTCTTCTGGGTAAAGATGATAAAATCCACCAGCAATAACCGCTATTGTTTGACCACCATAATCCATTGTAGTTCGATGAGCAATTGCATCTATCCCCTTTGCTAACCCACTAACAATTACGATTTGTTTTTTTAATAATGGGGGGAGGATGTGTTGAAGCACCTTCAGTCCATATGGGGATGCTTGTCTTGAACCAACAATAGCTAGCTTTTTCCCTATCCCTAGTAATTCTGAATTTCCTTTTATAAATAAGCACCAAGGTGGTTGGAAAATTTCTTTTAACATGAATGGGTATTGTTCATCAAAATAGGTGATAACTTCTATACCATTTGAGGAATATTGTCGGATTTGATCAATAAGATAATCTTGAGAGAATTCATATAAATGAGTTGAGGGGATTTGGGAATTCATTGAAGAAAGCTGTGAGAATCGTTTGGGTAAAAAACGACTAATATTGACAAGCTGAGGATCTTGTTTGAGGATTTGATATACCTCATTCCAGGTTATGCCCGGAAAATGACATAAATAAATTAATCTTTGCCGAAATTCTTCCATTATATTGTACCTCCTTTAGAATAAAATAGCCCCTCCAAAGCAGAGGGACTATGTAAAAACTAGATGTAGATATTTACAATTAATGAGTTTTACACTTATCGTATAAACCTTGCTCTTTAAGAACTCCGATTAGAGTTTCACCCATTACGGATGGAGTGTCAGCGACCTTAATTCCACATTCATTCATGACGCGGATTTTTTCGTCAGCTGTACCTTTACCACCAGAAATGATGGCACCAGCATGTCCCATACGCTTTCCTGGAGGTGCAGTACGACCACCGATGAAGCCAACAACAGGTTTAGTCATATTTGCTTTTACCCATTCTGCAGCTTCTTCTTCTGCTGTTCCACCGATTTCACCAATCATAATAACTGCGTATGTTTCTGGGTCTTCATTGAATGCTTTTAAAACATCGATGAAGTTAGTACCATTAACAGGGTCTCCACCAATACCTACAGCTGTCGTTTGACCGATACCAGCTTGTGTTAATTGATGAACAGCTTCATACGTTAGGGTGCCTGAACGAGATACAACTCCTACATGTCCTTTTGTATGAATATACCCAGGCATAATACCAATCTTACATTCGTCTGGCGTGATTACTCCAGGACAGTTTGGTCCTACTAAACGGGTTTTCTTACCTTCCATATAACGCTTGACTTTTACCATATCTAAAACTGGGATATGCTCAGTAATACAAATGGCTAAATCTAATTCTGCATCAACAGCTTCTAGAATTGCATCTGCTGCAAATGGTGCTGGAACATAGATTACTGAAGCAGTTGCTCCAGTTGCTTTAACTGCATCTTCTAGAGTATTAAATACTGGTACACCTTCTACTTCTGTGCCACCTTTGCCTGGAGTTACACCACCGACAATTTTAGTACCGTACTCAAGCATTTGTTTTGTATGAAAAAGGGCTGTAGAACCCGTAATACCTTGAACAATGACTTTAGTATCTTTATTAATAAATACGCTCACGTCAATTCTCCTTTCAAAATCCTATTAAACTAATGAAACAATCTTCTGTGCACCGTCTGCCATTGATTCTGCAGCAATGATGTTAAGACCAGATTCGTTTAGAATTTGCTTACCTAAGTCAACGTTTGTTCCTTCTAAACGAACAACTAAAGGTACAGATAAGCCAACTTGCTTCGCAGCCTCAACAACTCCAGTTGCAATTACGTCACACTTCATAATTCCGC
>DASQIV010000104.1:0-5920 GCA_035631415.1 Pseudoneobacillus sp.
AAAGATTCATTAACAAGGCAACACCAATACCAATAACAATAATTCCAGTTTCACGAAAAAGTACCTCCCAGGTTACTTGTCCAGCAGAATAAATATGTAAAATAATTACGCTACTAGTTACTACTCCATCTTTAGCTTTGATCATGACGAGGGTTGGAATAAAAAATAAAAGTAAGAGTCCGATCATGATTGGATGATAGGCAATACCTTCAAAGAACAAATAAGAAAAAGGCATGGCTAAAATACAAGCTAAGAAACGATCCCATGAAGTCCTTAATGATCGTAGCTTTGTTACTTGAATACAGAGGATTGTTAATATCCCGGCAGAAACAAAATTACTCAAACCAAATTGTTGGGCAATCATGATAGCAATGGTTGTTCCTAATGCCGTTTTTATGGTTCGATAACCAATTCGATATTTCATATTGATAGCTCCTGTTACCTTTAAAATAAAAAAGATGATCATGATGACCATCTTTTTTGTTTATTCCACTCTATAGTTTGTTCATAAAACTTATAAATAGCAATCATTTTTTCACTTTTTATAACATCTTATCCAAGAATTCCTGTGCACGTTTGCTCTTTGGATTTGTAAAAAATTCCTGCGGAGGAGCATCCTCTACTAAAACGCCTCCATCCAGAAATAATACTCGGTCCGCTACTTCACGAGCAAAACCCATTTCATGGGTTACAATGGCCATCGTCATTCCAGAATCAGCTAATGATTTCATTACTTCAAGTACTTCTTTCACCATTTCAGGGTCAAGTGCTGAAGTTGGCTCATCAAACAGCATTACATCTGGATTCATTGCAAGAGCTCTTGCAATGGCAACACGCTGTTTTTGTCCACCAGATAATCTAGTTGGATAATCATTTGCTTTTTCAGCTAATCCGACCTTTTCTAATAGCTCTAAAGCAATCTTATCAGCATCTTGCTTGGAAAATCCTTTTACTTTCATAGGAGCATAAGTTAAATTTTGTAACACCGTTTTATGTGGAAATAAATGAAAGTGCTGAAACACCATGCCGACGTTTTGACGAACCTTCATAATATTTGTTTTTTTATCCGTTATCTCTTCATTCCCTACCCAAACCTGTCCGCTCGTTGGAATTTCTAAAAGATTTAAACAACGTAAAAATGTTGATTTACCGGAACCTGAAGGGCCAATAATCGCAACCACTTCTCCCTCTTTTATGGAAGTAGTAATTCCTTTTAAAACTTCAAGCTTTCCAAAATGCTTATGCAAATCCTTCACATTAATCACTGCGTCTCATTCTCCTTTCAAACGCTTTCCCCAATAACGTTAACGTCATTACCATTAGATAATAAATGAGCCCAGCTATTATTAATGGTTCGAAAAATGAAAATTTATCAGCACCAACAATGTAAGAACGACGCATAATGTCCATTACCCCAATAGTCGTTACAATGGCTGACTCTTTTGTTAAAGTGATAAATTCATTCATTAATGCAGGTAAAATATTTTTTAATGCTTGTGGCATGATGATATCCCACATCATTTTTTTATATGGAATACCAAGAGCCATAGCGGCCTCTTGCTGTCCTTTATCAACAGCTAAAATTCCTGCTCGGATAATTTCAGAAATATAGGCTGCAGAGTTTAATGCAAACGCCAAGACTGCTGCATTATATGGTTCAATTTGATAACCGACAATTTGTGGAGAACCAAAATAAATAATCATTAATTGTAAAACTAATGGTGTTCCACGAAAAATAGATGTATAAGCATCTGCTAACCAATTCAATATTTTTAAAGATGAAATTTTTAAAAGTGCTAAAATAATTCCAAAAGCAAATCCTAACAATCCCGCCACAATTACAATTTGTAAGGTAATCCCAATACCTTTTAGAATAAACGGTAACGTTGGAAGGATATCTGTGAAATTTAGATTCATTCCGTAAATCAACCTTTCGTATCTTTATTTTGTGTCATCCATTGAAGTGTAAAAACGTTCAGAAGTTCCCCTCTGAACGTTTTTCACCTCAAGTTACTTTACATCTCCACCGAACCACTTTACAACTAACTTATCAAGTTCACCGTTGTCAATCATTTCATTTAATGCTTTATTAAAATCTGCAGTTAATTTACTATCTTTTGGAAACGCAATGGCTGATCCTGCTTCTTCAGCAGACGCATCTTCAATTGTGAAACCACCTAAGTCAGTATTATTTTTAAAGAATCCTTTTGCTACCGTATCTTCAATAATTGCAGCATCAAAACGGCCAGCTTTAATTTCTTGAATTAACTCAGGAATTCGATTACGATTTTCAATTTTCATATCAACTGTTTTAGCAATTTCATTTGCTTTTTCTTCTTGAATTGTTCCTAATTGAACACCAATTGTTTTCCCTTTTAAATCCTCAATCGTTTTAATTCCACTATCTTTACTTGTTACAATCATGTGGTTTGCTGTAAAGTATACATCAGAAAAATCTACATTTTTCTTACGTTCCTCAGTAGGACTCATTCCTGCCAGTACAAAGTCTGCTTGTCCATTTTCAAGGGCGGATATTAAACCACTAAAGTCCATATCTTTTACTTGAACATCATATCCAAGCTTTTCTGCTAAAGCTTTTGCAAGGTCCACGTCAAAACCGATAATTTCTTCACCTTTAGTGGTATCGATATATTCAAAAGGTGGATAATCAGCTGAAGTACCCATAATTAATACCTTTTTATCTTTCCCTGCACTTTTTCCACCATTCGCTGTATCACCTTCATTATTACTTGTCCCACAAGCAGCCAATAAACCAATCATAAGAAAGGCCATGATTATTAATGATAAACTCTTTTTCATTGTATGTTTCCTCCTATTATTTTAAAAATAATTATTAATATTTATTCACATAAATGTATTTTAACACGGTTTAATAATTATGCAATAGTATTTTTAAATATTAATAGAGTGATATAATTCTTTGAATTTTCACTAAATAAAAGCAGTGATGAGTTGTCTGAAGCTTTCTTAGTATTATTCAAATATCATTTGATATTCGGAAAATACTAAAGAAAAAGCCTCGGAAAAATGATCCGAGACTTCATTTAAATAATATTAAATTTCTTCGCAATGTTGTTCAAAAGCATTTTGTAATTTATTCACTACAGACATTGGATCATGTCCTTCAATTTCATGTCGTTCAATCATGGAGACAAGTTTTCCATCCTTTAATAACGCAAAAGATGGAGAAGAAGGTGGGAAACCGGTAAAATAGCTTCTTGCTTTTTCAGTTGCTTCTTTATCCTGTCCTGCAAATACGGTAACCGTATGATCTGGACGCTTATCATAGTGAAGGGCATGAGCAGCTGCAGGTCTTGCGATTCCTCCAGCACATCCACATACTGAATTAACCATAACAAGAGTTGTACCAGGTTTAGCTAGGGCTTGCTCTACCTCTTCAGGTGTTTGTAATTCTTCATATCCGGAAGCTGAAATCTCTTGACGAGCTTGACGAACAACATCATTCATAAATAAATTGAAATTCATATTCATGGTTAAAAACTCCTTTCGATGCTATTACATACATCATACCAATTTATAAACAAAAATTTCAACGTATGAGGTTTACCCAGTCTAAAAACGGGGTATTATTCCTGTGCAGCCAGATTCATACCCCAATACTCCCTTTTTGGCAGGACAGCACTTTTAAGTGTTGTCCTATTTTTATTCTTTTCTTTCATTTTCTTCGATAGAGAACAATTCATTCACTGCAGAGGCAACCGTTTTCTCTCCATTCATTACGGCATTTTCCAGAATTGGGAGTGTTCTTTTTACCTCTGCCTGCTTGAAGAAACGAAGGTGGAGCTGATCACTTATTAATGAATATAACCAATGCTTGTTTTGAATTTTTCGACGCTTATCGAATATACCAGATGCTTTCGTAGTCTTTTCAAATTGCTGAAGCATCATCCATATATGATCCATACCATCTTGAAAAAGGGAGGAGCATGTATAAGCTTTTGTATCCCAGCCTTCCGTGGCTGGGTGTATAAAATGAAGGATGCGATTATATTCTTCTTTTGTTTTCAGGGCCAGTGGTTTATTCTCTCCATCTGCTTTATTGACAACGATGGCATCAATCAGCTCCATAATTCCTTTTTTCATCCCTTGAAGCTCGTCTCCTGCTCCTGTTAGGACAAGTAGCATAAAGAAATCTACCATATCGCGAATAATGGCTTCACTTTGGCCAACCCCAACGGTTTCGACTAAAATGACATCAAATCCAGCCGCTTCACATAGGAGCATGGTTTCCCTTGTTTTTCGATGAACTCCTCCCAACTTTCCTTGGGATGGAGAGGGCCGAATAAATGCTAGTGGGTGACGAGAAAGCTGTTCCATCCTTGTCTTATCGCCAAGTATGCTTCCCCCACTAATACTTGAACTTGGATCAACTGCTAAAACAGCAACACGTAAACCTAATTCACATAAATGCATCCCAAATGCTTCAATAAAGGTACTTTTACCTGCACCAGGAACACCAGTAATCCCTATTCGTAATGATTTTCCACTATGTGGTAAAACCCTTTGTAAAAGTTCTTGTGCTTGAGAGAAATGTTGTTCTGCATTACTCTCAATTAAAGTAATGGCACGAGCTAAAATACTGCGATCATTCGCTAATATCCCCTTATACATCTGGTCAATTGTAAAGGCAGAGCCGCCTTTTTTTTGAAAACGACTCCTCCCAAAAGACTGATCCCTACTTTCATTCATTACGGTGACACTTCCTCATAGCCAAGCTGATGATAAATTGCACGAATCACTTTCCCAGCAGCAACCGGAATAACGGTACCAGGCCCAAAAATAGCAGCTGCTCCATGATCATATAAGTATTGATAATCTTGGAAAGGAATGACACCCCCAACAACGATGAGAATATCCTCTCTACCTAATTTTTTCAACTCATCTACCAACTGAGGTAATAAGGTTCTGTGTCCTGCAGCTAAAGAACTCATACCAATCACATGAACATCATTTTCAACCGCTTGGCGCGCGGTTTCTTCTGGTGTTTGAAACAATGGACCAATATCGACATCAAAGCCTAAATCGGCAAAAGCAGTAGCAATGACTTTCGCACCGCGATCATGACCATCTTGACCCATTTTTGCAATGAGGATTCTCGGCCTTCTACCTTCGTTTTCTAAAAATTCATCAGCCATTTCTTTAACCACTTTTATTTCTTCATCATTTGAGAAAGCGCTACTATACACTCCACTTATGGAACGAATAATAGCTTTATGTCTACCAGCCACCTTCTCAATCGCATCTGAGATTTCGCCTAGAGTCGCTCTTACTTGAGCAGCTTGAACAGCATATTCCAAAAGATTACCTTCACCTTTTTCAGCTGCTTCAGTCAGTTGATCTAAAGCTTCTTGCACCAGTCTCTCGTTACGCGAATTTTTAAGCTGCTTTATTTTTTCTAATTGCTTTGCACGGACTTCAGTATTATCAATGTTTAAAATTTCTATTTGATCTTCTTCCTCTAATCGATAGCGGTTGACACCAATAATGATTTCTTTACCAGAATCAATTTGAGCTTGCCTACGGGCCGCAGCTTCTTCAATTCTCATTTTCGGTAAGCCTGTCTCAATCGCTTTTGCCATTCCACCTAAGCTCTCAATTTCTTCAATGTGCTCCCAGGCACGTTCTATTAATTGTTTCGTTAACGCCTCGACATAATATGAACCGCCCCAAGGGTCTATCACATTTGTAATACCTGTTTCTTCTTGTAAAAATAATTGAGTGTTACGAGCAATTCGTGCCGAAAAATCAGTTGGTAAAGCGATCGCTTCATCTAATGCATTGGTATGAAGAGATTGAGTATGACCCATTGCGGCTGCATGTGCTTCTAACAATGTACGAATCACATTATTATATGGATCTTGTTCCGTTAAGCTCCATC
>DASQIV010000105.1:0-3239 GCA_035631415.1 Pseudoneobacillus sp.
TTGATAGGTCAGAGGTGGAAGCGCGGTGACGTGTGGAGCTGACTGATACTAATCGTTCGAGGACTTAACCAAAACATTTGGATTTCCAAATTAGGCAACTCGTTTTTACTTCTTCTAATACATTATCTAGTTTTGAGGGAATAAACCTCAAAGTAAATATAGTCTGGTGGCGATGGCGAGAAGGTCACACCCGTTCCCATACCGAACACGGAAGTTAAGCTTCTCAGCGCCGATGGTAGTTGGAGGATTCCTCCTGTGAGAGTAGGACGTCGCCAGGCAACTAAAGAGCAACCCAATAGGGTTGTTTTTTTGTTTGTTTTTGGGGAAATTGAGACAAAGTTAGTTTTCTGACTTTGAAGTTCTAAGTCAGATAAAATTACATACAAGTTAATTCTAAAAATTTCGAACAGAATTTCAGTAAAAACCAAGCTAATACAGGTCATATCTAATCGGAATTTCCGAGTTTTTAGCTTTCTCATCGCATATGAAAAGAAAAAATCAACCTTTTTATTGGTTGATTCTATTAAATACCAAACTATTAATATTTTCTGTATAGATTCTAGCCTCAATATAACTTCTTACTAACTTCCAATCATTATTATCCTCTCTTCTAAATGTTTGAAAAAATAGATTAGAAGTTTCTAAGGTTTTTCCTTCAATTATGAGGGATGCAGCTACTATAACCATAATTTCTTCTTCTCTAAGTGGGATAGTCGCAATTTCATTTAAAATCCATTGACTATCTTTATTTTTAAAGTAGGTGAAGGCTTGCTCCCAACCGGTAATGGATTCTTCATAACCAAAATCAATGATGTCTTTCCCCGTTATTTCTCTTGCCTGATAATCCTTAGATATCATTTCTTTCAATTCAATGAATGAAGAACTTTTCCATATCTCTATGTAGCGATTAAAAAAATCATTAAATTCTCTAGTCATTCTAACCTCCAAAGTTTCTTATCCGAATATTTGTGCCGCGATGGCGAATAGTGTTTGATCACGTGGAGGTAATTGCTCTCCATTTTTAATCATGACTGGAGGATTACTAGCTTTTTTAAACCCGACAGATTCTAAATTTCTCATAAAATCTTCATTTCCTGAAGGGACATCGATTCTGAATGGACCATGATGATTTTTTGTTAATTGACCGACTAATAACATAGCTAATTGAGGATTAGGTGCTACGATAGGACCTAGCACAAGTTGAACTGGTCCGTTAATGGATAAACCATACGCAATTATCTTACTATCTACATCTTTTAGAATAAGTGCTTCTTTCGCTTGAGCGATTCTATTTACTAAAAAGTGTTCCCTTTGCACACCAAACGCACCATGGTCTAATTTAAGGATCTCAGAAAAGTCTTTATCGGAAAAAGGCTCGATATTAAACGAGTGATTAATAGAAGAATTATTAGGGATATAGGACTCGCAGATATATTTATGAATACTATCAGTCGTACGAAACCCCATTTTTTCATACATAGGTTTACCTGCTTCAGTAGCAATTAACATGGCAATCGTTTGATTTGAAATGGAATCTAGGCATTTTTGGGTTGCTAATTTTCCTAAACCTAATCCTCTATAGCTATCATTTACTATAACCATTCCGATTGAGGCTAAATTTTTATCATATTCAATAATGGCTGCGCTTGATATCACTTCTCCATTTTTATTTTTATGTCCAAAAATTTTCCCGGAAGACAAGACGGTTTGAATTTCATATTTATCATAGTCCCAGCCAACTGAGGCAGAGAGATCGATTAATCCAGGAATGTCTAGCTCATTAAATTGTACTAACTGAGGGGTGAAAGAATTTAATAGATTCATATAAAATTGCTCCTAAAAGGAAATAATACGTTCATTATACTAAAATTGGAATGTTATGGATAATAAAAACCAATTCAACATAGTGAATTGGTCGTCAATAATTATTAATTTGCTCCAAACAAATGAAAGACCTCATCCCAATTCCATCTATCATAGTAAGGACTACTAGTATCAATATTCTTAATCCAGATCTTTTCTTTTAAATGACTAGTTGGAGTAACAAGTATATTGGTTGTCTTACTATCTGTCCTGATCCAAACCAGTTGATCCTGAAATACTTGAGGTCTAAAGTCTCCTTCTTGTTTAGAAGGAAATGTTATTCTTTTTTGTCCATTTGTCTTCCTGTTCACAGTGTATAAACTAGGTAAGGGCCTTTGATTCAACGCAATCCATTTGCTTTCTTTTGAACGGGAAACATACAATAAATGATTATTCGCCCAGACTAGATCTCGATCAACATACCCTGGTGGCGTGACCATTTTTTTCATAAAATTAGGGACGCTCACGAACTTTAATTGTTTATTGGATGTGGCTTCTCTGCCGACTCCACTAATATAGCCTAATACGCTTTTAGAAGGTGCCCATTGGAACCATTCATTATATTTCAACATTTCCCCCGTTCTTTGAAATGTTTTTCTATCACTAGAAAGGATACAAAGTGTGTTGCCATCTGCTGATAAAGAAGCAGTAGGGACTAATAAGAAGCTAATCCATTTCTTGTCTGCCGACCATTTAAATGGACTAGTTGAAACAAAGTATTCATTTTCGTTAACAGGTACGGTATAAAATTGGCTAATCTTAGGTTTATTGAAGTTCGTACTCAGTGTTATTTTAGATAAAATAAGATCTGAATCTAGTTGAGCACTCTCCTTAGCAGAGGTTAAAAAGCCTTTTCCATTGGGTAGCCAAGAAAAGTTCTCAATATTGGTTGCTACTTTAGAGGATAAATTAGAATCGATCCTATATGCATACAAGGTTTTTTCTACAATGAAACCGATCTTATTATCGGTTGGGGACCATTGAAACTCGTTATTTACTTTCGTAGCCACTTTAAAATGTTTTTTAAACTTAAGATTGTAAAGCCAGAGTTCTCCATCGAAAAGTGGATAATCAATCTTTTGATCTCCTTTAATATAAGCAACCAAGCTCCCATCAGATGACCATTTTGGAAATCTAACATACTCTCCGTTTGTTAATTTAATCTCTTTCTCACCTAGTTTTAACCATAAATCATCTCCTCTAATAAATGCTGCTTTAAGATGATTACTTGTTTCTGCGGAAGGATAAGTTGGAATAATAAAAATAACTAAGAGAAGTATAAGAAATATTTTCTTCATAAAAAATAAACTCCTTACTATTCATTGGTGATTTTATCTTTCCCGGAATATATTCATTTATTTAATAGGTAAATTCTT
>DASQIV010000106.1:0-2063 GCA_035631415.1 Pseudoneobacillus sp.
ACTTTGAACCAGATTCAAATATTATATAATAACGTAATTTAAGTTAAATTTTCAATTTTCACAGTTTTTAAACACTAGATAAATGGGTTGAAAAAGCATATGAAAAAGAATATTATGGATGATAGGAATAAATATTAAGAATATGTGACAAATTAAGGTCTTTTTTGTGACTAGCTTAGTGAAGGGTATCACAAACTTTTTCTTTATACAAAAATAAAAACCTTTAAAGCAGTGGAAGATAATAAAAAGCCCTGTAAATTAAAAAATCATAAAAAAAGGTGGAAGTGATCACTTTGAGAAAGCCAAGAATCGTAGTATTAGGTGCCGGTTACGGTGGACTAATGACAACAACTCGTCTACAAAAAATAATTGGTGTTAATGAAGCAGATATTGTTCTAGTTAATAAGCATGATTATCATTACGAAACAACTTGGTTACATGAAGCATCAGCTGGAACTTTGCATCATGACCGTGTTCGTTATGACATTCGCGATGTTATCGATCGCAGTAAAGTTAATTTTGTTCATGACGCAGTTGTTGAAATCAAAACCGAGGAAAAATTGGTTATTTTACAAAATAGTGAAATTGCCTATGACTATTTAGTTGTAGCTCTAGGTGGCGAACCCGAAACATTTGGAATTAAAGGCTTAAAAGAACATTCCTTCTCAATTGTAAATGTCAATTCAGCGCGTCAAATTCGTGAGCATATTGAATATCAATTTGCTAACTACAATAATGATGAAGAAAAGCGTGACGAGCGTTTAACGATTGTAGTTGGTGGTGCTGGTTTTACAGGAATTGAGTTTTTAGGTGAATTAACGAACCGTATTCCTGAGCTTTGCCACGAATATGATCTTGATTTCCATAAAGTACGTGTAGTTTGTGTGGAAGCAGCTCCTATGGTACTTCCTGGTTTTGATCCAGAACTAGTAAGTTACGCAGTTTCTCAATTAGAGCGTAAAGGTGTCGAATTTATGCTTGGAACTGCTATTAAAGAATGTACTCCAGATGGAATTATTGTTGGAAAAGGTGAAGATGAAGTACAAGAAATTAAAGCTGGTACAGTCGTTTGGGCTGCAGGTGTACGTGGAAACTCACTCATTGAAAAATCAGGTATTGAAGCAATGCGTGGACGTGTAAAGGTACAACTAGATTTAAGAGCACCAGGACATGATAATATCTTCATTATTGGTGATAGTTCTCTAATGATAAATGAAGAAATAAATCGCCCATACCCACCAACTGCACAAATTGCGATGCAACAAGGTGAAGTATGTGCACGTAATATCGCAGCTCTAATTCGCGAAAAGGGTGAGCTAGAGTCATTCACACCTGATATTAAAGGAACGGTTTGTTCATTAGGTGAGGACGATGCAATTGGAGTTGTTTATGGCAAGAAATTATTTGGAACAAAAGCATCTATCATGAAAAAAGTAATTGATAACCGTGCTCTTCTAATGATTGGTGGTCCATCTCTAGTCTTTAAAAAAGGTAAATTTAATATACTATAATAAAAAAGCTGAATCGGCTATGTCGATTCAGCTTTTTTGTTAAAATAAACAAAAGAGCAAAAGGATCGGAGGAAAATAAATGTCCAAAAGTAAGCGGGGGAATGTTTGGTTAGGTGTCTCAGGTCTTGTAGTAAATCATAATGGAGATTGGCTTGTCGTAATGAAACGATATGGAGGACTTAAGGGAATGTGGTCACTCCCTGCCGGTTTTGTCGAAGGAAATGAAACTGCAGATGAAGCAGTTATTCGAGAAGTGAAAGAAGAAACAGGAATTGACTCTGTAAACAAAGGATTAATCGGTTTAAGGACAGGTGTTATAAAAGAAGAGATTAGTGATAATATGTTATTATTTTTACTTGAACCATTAGGAGAAGAAATAGTTAAAGCCCAAGAAAATGAATTGTTTGAAGCGAAATTTATGAACCCTGAGATATTAGTTAAAGAAGAAAATTGTTCAGTGTTATTGAAGTATTTATTAGACTTACAACTTCAAAACACTAAAACGGTTATCGATGGTATTAATCCAGGTGATCAGTTCGGATATAGCTCATA
>DASQIV010000107.1:0-2174 GCA_035631415.1 Pseudoneobacillus sp.
GATGAAGACGTGGTTATTGAAGGATTTAAACTTGAAACAGAAACATTGTGATTAGATGGACGGTTCTTCTGCTTATTGTAAATGTAGAAGAACCGTCCATCTTTTATATAGGGGATATACTTGAAATGGAAGAACAGCCTCTGAGTTAACCTCACTTTTTTAATATTTTACAAACCTCGATCTTCGTATTGGTATTCAATGGAAACAGGCACTTCAACGGCTTTTTCTATTGGAGGTGTATCGGGACTAGCAATGGTGTAAACAGCGGAACCTACGATTTCTGCCACTTGTTGAAGTTTTTCTTTGCTTATTTTATCTAATGTATCCGTTGGCTGGTGGTAATCAGGTTCTAGGGGAGCATGTATAAATAAGGCAGCTGGAATACCCATATTATGAAATGGCTCATGATCGCTTCGTCCAAGTTTTCCGAATGGAATGGCTTCTGTAAAAACATTTTTAGAAGCGGCTGCACCTAAATCCGTTACAAGGTTTTTACGCCCGTCTTTCGTAAACATGATTAAGCCTCCACCAGGGTTTTGCCCTCCTGCAGCTGCTGCACCTACCATATCCATTTGAAAGTGAGCAATCATCTTTTCCTTTTCTTCCGTCGAAAGATTGTAAACATAGTGGGATGACCCAATCAATCCTCTTTCCTCCGCTCCAAATGTAATGAAGCGAACCTCTGTATCTATTGGTTTTTTTGAAATAATTCGAGCTAATTCTAACACGGCCGCTACACCTGAAGCGTCATCATTTGCACCAGAACCAGTTGGAACGGAGTCATGATGGGCACCAACTGTAACAATCTGACCAGTATCATGAATTTTGTCGGGTTTCTTTGTTGCTATCACATTGTAAGAGGTGTTATCTACTTCTTCAACATCCACATCTACAGTAGCTTTAACGGGACCTTTGGTTAACTGTTCAACTAGCTTTAGTCCTTGTTCACGCGTAATCGCAACGGCAGGAATATTGTTTTCATCTTTAACTAGTGGATTAAAGCCGCTAGCTGAACTCTCATAATACATAATGGCACCTATCGCACCTTTGTCTAAAAGATTTTCGATCTTCATGTAATAGGGAATATTACCACTTTCAATGAGAGCGATTTTTCCCTTCACATCTTCTCCGACCTCACCACTTGTCGCTTTTCCAGCATTTACAAGCTCAGCTGAAACTTTCCCGCTAATATTTTTGCCAAAAAAAGCCCGAATTTCACCTTCTATAGGCTTATTATTAATGAGAACAACTCGGCGATTCTCCTTGAAATCCTCAACCTTGAATTCCTGTATCACTGTTTCGTATCCTAAACTCTTAAACTGGCTTTCTATATAATCTACTGCACGCTTCTCACCATCAGTACCAGCACCCCTAGGTTGCTCAGCTAAATACGTAACGTTCTTAATCATAGAATCCGCATTAATTTCCTTATGAAGGTTAATCATCGTCTTTATGATTGGATCCACGTTAACGTCAGTACTGGTCTTACTCGAAGAATCGGCATTACTTTGGTTGTTTGTGTTTTGATTGGTATAATCAGTATTCATTTCCTTACTTGCATTGATTGAATCAGATGAATGATCATTATGAGTGAAGGAATACACAACACCAATTAAGAGCATCAACCCTAATATGAATCCCCCATAAAAAGATATACGCCTAAACATGAAACTCCCCCTTATCTCTATTTCCTTAATTATCCATTTAATAGGGGTGATTGTAAATATTTTTCCAGAATAGTAGCGGGAGGACGGTGATGAGGACAGTAACCAGGAAAGAAAAAAGGTACTAAAAAATAAATTATAACGCGCAAAGTGTAAACTCTTTTAATTGTATTTAAAATCCAATGAGTTATTAGCCAAGTTAATCGACGTTACTACCAAAAGAAGTCACTCCATATTTTTCGATAGAGGAAGGGAATTACTTGAAACTTTTTTAAATCTAAATCGTAAACATAAGGAGAACTCTTACGATGATATGACTAAATGGGTAGTAGGTGCAAATTCATGGTTGTAACTATTTTTTTTACAGTAATTATTATGATTCCTATATATGGCGCATTAATCTGGGCTTATCATTGTCCAGAAGAAAGTATATTATTTGGAAATCGGTGGATGTATAAAGAGGAGCCAGAAATATCTAATACAGCAATCCGTTATACTAAATTTGCATCC
>DASQIV010000108.1:0-2178 GCA_035631415.1 Pseudoneobacillus sp.
TAAATATCCAGAAGCATCAAATCCTCCAGTAAGTTTGTGAAACCCCGCTGTTAACCAAGAATACCCGATATATAAGCGAATAACTGCTAAAATTCCTGCTGCGATTGTGTTTTCTCTTAACCATTTCACTAACATGTGTAACACTCCCTTTTCATTTTTTAAGAAGTATGAATAATTACTACACTATCAATATAGCAAGATTTACTCATTTGTAGTGTACTTTGTTCATTTATTCACATATCTGTAAAATCATTTTGAACAACTTATGAACAGACGAAAAATAGGGTTATTTTTTCATGGATGGAATTCACAATGAACTTGGATTGGGAAGTCTTTATAGAGAGGATTGCAGTATTAAAGGTGTAGGTATGAGGCAAAATAGGCTAGGAATATAACGAACTTATGGTAAGATAATCTCGAATTCAAAATAAAGAGGTGCTGAACATGAAAATCGAAGTCTGGTCAGATTTTGTTTGTCCATTCTGTTATATAGGAAAACGCCGCCTAGAAATGGCTTTGGAGCAATTTCCCCATAAAAACCAGGTAGAAGTGGAGTTCAAAAGCTTTGAACTTGATCCTAATGCATCTGTTAACTCTGGGAAAACAATTGCCGAAGCTCTTTCAGAAAAATATGGTATGAGTATCGAAGACGCAAAAAGAGCAAATGTAGGCGTTGGTCAGCAAGCAGCTACTGTTGGTTTGACTTTTAATTTTGACGATATGAAGCCAACCAACACATTTGATGCCCATAGATTAGCTAAGTTTGCTCAAACAAAAGGTAAGGAAAAGGAAATAACGGAAAAGCTTCTATATTCGTACTTTACGGAATCCAAGCATTTAGGAGAGATACAAACGCTTGTAGAAATTGCTGAGGCTGTTGGTCTTGACCGTCAAGAAACTTTAGCGGTATTAGAAGATCGTAACGCTTATGCAAATGATGTACGAATTGATGAGGGTATTGCTCAACAGTATGGAATTAGTGGGGTACCGTATTTTATTATTAACCGAAAATATGCTATCTCAGGTGCTCAACCAATGGAAACCTTCCTTGGTGCACTTACAAAAGTTTGGGAAGAAGAATCCCCTGCACCTATCCTGCAAGACCTTTCAACTGAAAACGCCGAAGATGCAAGCTGTGTTGACGGTAGTTGTGCAGTTCCAGACAGAAAAGAGTAAGTAGTCAATCACATTATGCTTTAACAAATTAACGCACCGGGGGTCAGACCCCCGGTGCGTTAATTTGTTAAAGTGGTATTCTTGTTGAAGGATTTCTCCCTTTGTTAGCGAAATTACATTCTAATTGGGGAATTTTTGAATATAGTTGGTATGCTGGACCGTTATTTGATGGATTTTCTTTTGAAATCGAAGAAGCTAATAAACGAGTTTAATCACCCGTTTAAATACGGGATAGCAAAGATACCCTAAAAAGACTCCGATCATATTTAAAAGTAGGTCGTCGATATCTAAACTGCCTCGGTGAGTCATAAACTGCGTGCATTCAATAAGTGAAATAGAAATAAACGGTAAATAAAAATACGATAAGATACTGGATTTATTTTTTCGAGCTAATAAATAAATGCCATAAGGTATAAATAATACAACATTAGCAGTTAAATTATAGAAGGAAATAAGTAGATTTACTCTTCCTGATAGAAAAAACTGTACGGTTGAAAAAGGTACTAGGTTAAAGTTGCTATACGTTTGATTACTAGGACGGAAAAATAGCAATATCAACAGCATAACTGTGTAGATGATGATAAACCAAACAAATCGATGATATAAGACTAAAATACTTTCACCGCGAATCAAGAGAATCAAAAAGGCTACTACTCCCCATAAACAAACCAAAACGGTCACTAGTACAATGGGGTGTAAGTAGTAGGTTAGTTGAATGATGATAGGAGAAAACAAGGCAAATAGTAACGTCGATAATACGGTTGCCAATAGGTACGATTTTTTCAGGGAAAACACCTCATTTTAAAATTGGCGTTACCACTTATTATGACATGAAAAAATCATAAAGAGGGAGAAAAAATTAATGGAAAATAGATTAGATATTGCACTTGGTTTTCGAAAAGTCGGAAAGTTGAAGGAATCAAACGAAATCTTTCTAAAATTAGTAGAGGAATTTCCACAAGACGCGATGCTGAATTATCAATGTGCCTGGAGTTTTGATGT
>DASQIV010000109.1:0-2034 GCA_035631415.1 Pseudoneobacillus sp.
ATGGCAACAATTGATGCCGCGATCACTGCAGCCCACCATGTAAACATTAAGCTTTTATGAAAAATAGATTCAAATAATTTACCAATCGTACTGTTTCCTCCTAGAAATACTACCAGGAAAAAACCAATCACAGTAGGTGGAAGTACTAATGGAAGCATGAGGATTGTTTCAAACAATACTTTTCCCTTAAAACAATTTTTGCCGATTAATCCAGCTAAAATAATTCCGATTATGGTCACTAACACAAGTGAAGTAATCGATATTAGTAATGATAATTTGAGAGGCGAGAGCAATTCTGAATAATCCATACATATCCATCCAATACCAATATAATCTGATAGTATGAATTATAACGAAAAAGGAAGAAAACAAGAAGTAAAATGAGTCAGGAAAAAATGAACTTCTTTTTTCCCTGACCCAGGCGCTTGCGCTTTTTTTATTGTAATTTACTTTCCACTTGTTGACATACTTCATCTGCGGATAAACCGTTAGCTTCAATAACAGACCCTTGTGTATAAGTATCATGCATACCCATGACATTGGAGTCTAATCCAGTTACAACACAGCAAGAGCAACCCTTTGCGTCGGATTCTTGCTTTAGCTCCACTACATCATATCCTTTTTCACGTAATGCTTGTTGGATGTTTGTAAGGGATTGTTCAACACCTACTTTAGCCATTAAAAACACCTCCTCCAACATTAAGCTTTCCTATCCTTTCGGTGTTTATTCTTATTTACCATCGTATAACATCGAAAACTTTTTGGGATTATAAAGTTTATGGAGGTGGCTAAAATGAGTAGTAATAGACGTAAAAAGGATCCTTCTACAATTGGATTAAACTCACCACAGGTTGAAGGTCAAGGAACCACTAACCAAGAAACAGGTAGAATAAAAATGCCTTCATCACGAAAAAAACAAGATAAAAATTTATAGCCATATACACAAAAGGAGCCGACTGTGTCGGCTCCTAAATATTATGCATACATTTCAGCTATTTGTTTTTGTAAGTCGGTATTCTCTAGATACTCATCATATGACATGACTTTATCTACAATTCCGCTAGGTGTTAATTCGATAATTCTGTTAGCAATTGTTTGAACAAATTGGTGGTCATGTGAAGCGAAAATCATAGAACCTTTATAGTTGATTAACCCGTCATTTAAGGCGGTTATGGATTCTAAATCAAGATGGTTAGTAGGCTCATCTAGAAGTAGAACATTTGAACCGCTTAACATCATCTTTGATAACATACAACGGACTTTTTCTCCCCCAGAAAGGACACTAGCTTTTTTCAACACTTCTTCACCTGAGAATAGCATACGACCTAAGAATCCTCTTAAGAAGCTTTCACTGTCATCTTTAGGTGAGAATTGACGTAACCAATCAACCAGGTTAAGCTCACAGCCTTCAAAGAACTCTGAATTGTCTTTAGGGAAATAAGCTTGAGAGGTTGTTATTCCCCATTTAAAAGTACCGCTATCTGCTTCCATTTCACCCGTTAATATTTTAAATAACGTTGTTTTAGCCAATTCATTCTTTCCAACTAAGGCGATTTTGTCATCCTTATTCATAATAAAACTAATGTTATCTAAAACCTTTACACCATCAATCGTTTTTGTTAAGCCGTCAACTCTTAATAAATCATTACCGATTTCGCGTTCTAGAGTGAATCCAACATAAGGATAACGACGAGAAGATGGTCTTATATCATCTAATGAAATCTTATCCAATAATTTTTTCCTTGATGTTGCTTGTTTTGACTTGGATGCATTTGCACTAAAGCGCGCAATGAAAGCTTGGAGCTCTTTTATTTTTTCTTCTTTTTTCTTATTTGTATCTGAAGCCATTCTTTGAGCAAGTTGACTTGATTCATACCAGAAGTCATAGTTCCCTACGTATATTTGAATTTTGCTGAAATCCAAATCTGCAATATGAGTACAAACCTTATTTAAGAAGTGACGGTCATGGGACACAACGATGACTGTATTTTCAAAGTTAATTAAAAATTCCTCTAGCCATTGAATCGCTTTAAT
>DASQIV010000110.1:0-11166 GCA_035631415.1 Pseudoneobacillus sp.
AAGACGGAAGTCGTTCAAAAACTGCTTCGTTTTAAGCCTATTGTTGAAAAGGATCATGTTTTACACGTGCAATCTGATGCTAAAGCAGGTACGATAAGAATAACACCATTAGAGTCGGTAAAATAATTTTTAAAGATTAAAAAACGCTTTTTATCAAGGAGGCAAATAAAGCTTATGCGGTGGCTGATCAGTATTTTAATTAATGCGGTTTTATTTATCGCACTAGCAGGATTTTTTGATGAATCATTCCAAGTTTCAAGCTTTGGTGCCGCAGTGACCGCAAGCTTTATCTTGTCCATCTTAAACATCCTTGTCAAACCGTTGTTAATTATTTTAACTTTACCATTTACGATTGTAACTTTAGGATTATTTTTGTTCGTTATTAATGCGATGACTCTCCTACTAACAGATGGTATTATGGGAGATGCCTTTGAAATTTCTGGGCTTGGAATGGCTATTTTCGTATCAATCATTATGGCAATTGCCAACACCATTATTCAAAAAACGGTATTAGAAGATAAAAAGTGATTTTGTTAAACAGTAAAAAGGGTGAGCCTGCATCTATTCTAGATGCCGCTCACCCTTTTTGTTTGTAGTGGCAAGAAAAAAATGAACATCTTTTTTTCTCTGAACCGTTTGTTTAATCTTCTTCTTCAAATGAAATAAAGGCATCATAACCATCAGATTCAAGACTGCGGACTAGTTCTTCAGCGTTTGCTCGATTTGCATAAGCACCTACTTGGACTTTGTATAACCCTTTTGATGTTGGACTTGTTTTCGGTTTAGGTTTGGATGGAGTAGTTGTTGAGGTAGAAGATGTTTTTTCTTTTACTAATTTAAACTGTTCTACAATTCCTTTGACAATTGCTTCGGCACATTTCCGTCGATAATCTTCTGAACGGATCAGTTTGATTTCTTCAGGATTTGTATAAAATCCTAATTCACAAAGGATGGCATCCATTTTTGTTTCGCGCAAAACGTGAAAATCTGCCGTTTTCACTCCGCGGTTTCTTAAGCCAGTGGATGCAATTAAGTTACGTTGAACTTTTTGAGCTAAAGCATAGGCGAGTGGCGGTTTTGTCACATATACATAGGTTTCAATTCCGCTTGCACTGTTCCATGTTGAACCATAGGCATTTGCATGGATGGAAACAAAAAAATCTGCTTTCACTCTATTGGCATAGTCTGTACGGGCTTCAAGCGGTACGTCACGTTCGTCGGAATGCGTAAAGTAGACAGTTACATTTTGGTACGTATTAAGTAGATTTCGCGCATAATTCGCAACAGCTCGAGTAAATTCGTATTCTCTTAAGCCATCTGGACTTCTTTTTCCAGGGGTATTATAACCATGACCGGCATCTAATACAATTTTCATTGTTTCTCTCCTTTCAAAAATATGGGTTATTGCCTCATACCTATCATATGTTCCAATGTTGAAAAAGGACATGGTCAATTTATATGGTAAATTGTGGTTTGAAAACGCAAACAAAAATACAAATAAATAAATGTTATATAAAGTGGTCTAGACAACTATACTTTTAAAGAATAAGATAATATCAACCATGTAATGAAAAAGGGGAAATCTTATGCTTTCCAAAAAAGTGCTATTAACTAATATTGACGTTTTCTCTGAAGACGGAGTGATTCCCAATGGATATGTCCTTTTTGATGAAAAAAAGATTATTGAAGTAGGGGACGTTCCTGCACCAATCGAAAAGGAAGATGTAGAAGTGTTTCAGTTTCGTGATGGTTACTCCTTAGTGCCCGGTTTTATTGATCTTCATATTCACGGAGCTGGTGGAGCGGATACGATGGATGCCACGAACGAAGCTTTAACAACGATGGCTGAAATTTTACCAAAAGAAGGAACAACTAGCTTCTTGGCGACAACGATGACAACAGCAACGGAAGACATCGAAAAAGCGCTAGAAAACGTCGCAAACTACATGGATAGTTCAAACCAACAAGGCCGTGCGGAAGTTCTTGGCATCCATCTTGAGGGACCCTTCCTTTCGCCAAAAAGAGTAGGGGCCCAGAATCCAAAGCGTATTATCGAACCAAGTATCGAGCTTTTTAAAAACTGGCAAGAAATAGCGAATCAAAATATTAAGCTCGTTACCTTGGCGCCAGAGTGCAATGGTGGCATTGAGCTAACCACTTTTTTAAAACAAACAGGTATAGTCGCATCTATTGGGCATTCGAATGCCACCTATGCAGAAGTTAAAACAGCTATTGATGCTGGGGTCACTCATGCCACTCATTTGTATAATCAAATGCGTGAGCTGCACCATCGTGAACCAGGTGTGGTTGGTGCGGTTCTTATGCATGATGAAGTAAGATGTGAAATCATAGTGGACGGTGTACATAGTCGACCGGAAATGGTTCACTTTGCTTATAAAAATAAAGGCAGCAATGGTCTGGTACTCATCACGGATGCGATGAGAGCAAAATGTTTAGGCGAAGGTACTTATGATTTAGGAGGGCAGGAGGTCATTGTCACTTCTGAAAAAGCCACTCTTAAGGACGGAACATTGGCTGGGAGTATTTTGAAATTGAAGGATGCCTGCCAAAACATGATGAAATTTACAGGTTGCTCTCTTAAAGAAATCGTGGAGATGGCAAGTGGAAATCCAGCCAAGCAGCTCGGTATTTTTGATAGAAAAGGAAGCATCAAAGTAGGAAAAGAAGCTGATTTAGTCGTTTTAGATGAAAATGGAGAGGTAAAATTAACATTTTGCCGAGGAGTTCTTACGTATAACGGTGAAGAGGGGGAAGTTTAATGAAGCTTGTGGTGGTTCAGAATGAGCAAGAAATGAGCAAAACGGCTGCTAGGTACATCTTAGAACAAGTGAAAAATAAACCTGATTCTGTTCTTGGTTTAGCAACTGGTGGGACAGTTGTGGGAACCTATGCTCAGTTAATCCATCAAAGAAAACAAGAAAATCTATCCTTCCAACAAGTTCGGACCGTTAATTTAGATGAATATGTTGGGTTAAAGCCTAATGATTGTAACAGCTATCATCATTATATGAGAGAGAATCTATTTGACCAGATTGACATTCCAGGTGAACAAATAAATATCCCAGATGGTATGGCTGAATATCCAGCAGTCGAATGTGAACGATACGAACAAGTAATCCATTCTTTAGGAGGGATTGATTTGCAGGTATTGGGAATCGGTCGAAACGGTCATATCGGTTTTAATGAGCCTGGTACTTCTTTTTCTTCCAAAACACATTTAGTGAATTTAACGGAGTCTACCCGTCAAGCAAATGCAAGATATTTTCCTAGCTTGGAAGAGGTACCAACAAATGCCATCACAATGGGGATTGCAACCATCATGAAAAGTAAGAGAATTCTATTGCTAGTGTCTGGGAAAAACAAAGCTCCCATTCTTCAGCAAGTATTTTATGGATCTATTGATGAACAGGTTCCTGCTTCTATTTTAAAAAGTCACCCGAACGTTACCATTATTGCCGATGAAGAGGCACTATCGTTATTGGATTGGAACGAATTGGAGGTAAAAATAAAATGATAAAAAAAGAGTCAGCGCTTCCGATTTATGTTCAACTTGAGCAAGGGATCAAGGAGCTCATTGAAAAACAGGAGTTAAAACCGGGGGATAGTATTCCATCAGAACGGGAATTTTCAGAGACGTATCAAATTAGCCGGATGACCGTTCGGCAAGCCATTACAAATTTAGTTAATGACGGTATTTTAGTTCGTGAACGAGGAAAAGGAACTTTTGTTGCGTTTCGAAAAATTGAACAAAAGTTAAAAGGATTAACTAGTTTTACAGAAAATATGAAGGCAAGAGGTATGTTACCAAGTACCAAGGTGCTAGATTTAACACTTAAACAAGCAGACCCTTATCTTAGTAAAATGCTAGTTGTAGAAGAAGGAGCACTTATTTATGAAATCATTCGTGTCCGTTATGCGGATGGGGTTCCGATTGCGTTGGAAACATTGTTTATGTCCAATGATTTAGTACCGAAAATGACAAAAGAGCAAGCTGAAAACTCCATTTATGAATACCTAGAAAACCAGTTGTATTTGAAGATTAATAGAGGGGTGCAAGAATTAGAGGCTTCGGTTTCAAAAAAAGAGGAAAGTGCTATTCTTGGTATAAAAGAAGGGACACCGGTTTTGCGGATACAAAGGATTGGTTACTTAGCAGATGGCAGGCCGCTCGAACTAGCACAGTCTGTCTATCGTGGAGACCTTTATAAGTATACGATTGAACTGGAACGATAAATTTTTGGAAAAAACGCCGAAATGCCATAAAAAGTAGCATTTCGGCGCAAAGATGACGTCCAAAAAAATGAAATTATTTCACCTTTACAGTCACTTCTCGAGTTGGCAAGCTTTCATTGTGAAGCCTATCAAGAGCTGTAATTACATAAGTATAGGTTTTAGTTGGATCTGCAGAATCATCCGTGAATGATTGGGTGTGTCCCGTTTTACGAACTGTAGTCAGCAGATTTCTTGAATCTTCGATATCTCCTTTTTTATCCCCGTCAAAGCGATAGATGGCATAGTAAGCAGTATCGTTGTCGTTTAGCGTATGATCTTCAATCGTGATAGCATTTCCATTCTCTTCTTGAACAACATCTCGTAGCTTTGGTCTCTTTGGTGCTTCGTTGTCTAGCCATGGCATCGTCGGAATTAAGGCTGGGTACTTATAAATATCATTTTTTAACTTATCCTTAATTCCTAGTGGATTGCGATTTAGATCCTTTAAGCTAAAATGGGTGCTTCCCATCACATCTTGATATTGATGATTCAAGGCAATTTGTCTTGGATATTCATCAGGATCCGACCATTCTGGCACAAAGTTATTATTAATTTTATAAGCGGCTTGCCCAATATAAAGGTGAATCGGTTTATTGTGAACTTCCCTTGTCCACCAATCGAGAAGAATATCATAGGCGGCTGGTTGGAAACCGATATTCCAGTAGATTTGTGGAGTTATATAGTCAAGATATTCATTTTGAATCCAATCCCTTGTGTCAGCATAAAGATCGTCATAGTTCGTTTGTCCTGCAGTAGTAGCAGAACCTGATGGATCTACAGCATTATTACGCCAAACGCCAAATGGACTAATGCCAAATTTCACATAAGGCTTTTCTTTTTTAATCGCGATATTTATATCACGTACAAGCTGATTGACATTATCTCTGCGCCAGTCATCGATATTCGTAAACTTGTCGGCACCATATTTTTCATAAGTATCATGGTCAGGAAATTCTTGTCCAGGAATACGGTATGGATAAAAATAATCATCCATATGGACAGCGTCAATGTCATAGTTTTTCACAGCCTCTAAAATCCCATCAACGATAAATTGTTTGGCTTCAGGAATTCCAGGGTTGTAATACAGCTTTCCTCCATAAGCGACTACCCAATCTGGATGTTTACGAGCAGGGTGGTCTGCAGCTAGGCGGTTTAGATCTGTATGGTTCATCGTGATTCGATACGGATTGAACCAGGCGTGAAATTCGAGGTTCCGTTTATGAGCTTCATCAACCATAAATTGAAGCGGGTCGTAGCCAGGGTCTTTTCCTTGTGTCCCCGTTAAATATTCAGACCAAGGTCCATATTCAGATGGATAAAAGGCGTCTGCTGTTGGCTTCACTTGGACAACGACCGAATTCATACCCATTTCTGTTACATCGTCTAGTAATTTCGTAAACTCTTGTTTTTGTGTTTCTGGGGACAAGCCTTTTTTGGATGGCCAATCAATATTGGTAACGGTGGCAATCCAAACCGAACGCAACTCCCTTTTTTGATAGGTTGTTTGCACTTCAGCGTTTGCATGAACGGATGGTTGGAAAGCAGAGGTGACTAACAGCAGCATTGATAAAAAAACTAAACTCATGTTTCTATACAGCTTCATTTTCATTCCTCCCGTTTATTTTTAAAACGGAAGCCCTTTTCGTGGAAAAAGATACCATAGGAAATGAAAGCATGTATATATTACGATTTTACTATTTTTAGAAAATTCAATTTAATTGATATATTGTAATAGCTTTATAGTGTAAACCTGGTACGATAATTAGTCTTCCAAGTGGTTTGGAGTAAAACTTTAGTTTTTGTACAAAAATATTGAAATTTTACTCCAATTCAATTTATAATAAAAACAAGAAATGGAAGCCCTTTCAAAAGTAGGAGTAGAATATGGAGAATTTTTCGATCATCAAATTAATTGAGCTTCAAATGGAGAACTACAGTCCCTCGGAAAAAAAGGTGGCTGACTTTGTATTGGAATATCCGAATGATGTTCTCAATATGACAACAAAACAGTTGGCAGAAGCTTGTGATAGCAGCGAAGGGACGATTATTCGATTTTGTCAAAAAGCAGGAATTAATAGTTTCAAAGGGTTAAAGCTAGAAATTGCCAAAGTGATTCGCTTATCAGAGCCTCCATCAAGTGCCGATACGTTATTAAGCTTTGAGGATGATACGGCAACTGTTTTGGAAAAAGTGATGAGAAAAAACATCAGTGCCCTCACGAATACGAGTAAATTAGTTCAGCTTGATCAAATAGATGCAGCTGTTACTGCGATTGATGAAGCAGAGAGGGTGTATATATACGGAGCAGGAGGCTCTGCCATTGTGGCCATGGATGCAGAGTATAAATTTTTAAGAATTAGTGTCCCGACATTTTTATCATTAGATCATCATGTTCAAATGATGATGATGGCCAATATCACAAAAAATGACGTCTTGTTTGTTGTTACCACTTCTGGAAAAACAAAGGAAGTGATTGACTTATTACATGTGGCGAAAGAAAAAGGCGCGAAAACCATTTGTTTAACTCAGCATGGAAAATCGCCAGCCCAAAGATTGTCGGATATCGTTCTGACTATTTCTGAAGAAGAACAGGATATTCGGATTGGAACGATGAGTGCGAGAATTGCTCAACTAGCGATCATTGATACGCTTTTTATTCGTTTATGTATTCGTAAAGGGATAAAAGTGTACGAGCGCATTATTGATACCCATCAAATTGTGCAAAAAATGAAACGTTAGCTGAGATTCTATAAAAATATGAAAAAGGAGGGGAGGGAATTTTATGAAAATATTATTTGTCTGTTCTGGAGGCATGTCTAGTGCTATTGTCGTAAAAGCTTTAAAAAATGAAGCGAAAAACCAAGGCTTAGAAGTAGAAGTTTCAGCCATCGGAACAAGCGAAGTGGAAGATGAAATTCATAAGGGCTGGGATGTTGTCATGGTGGCTCCACAAGTGAAGCACCGTTTTGACAAAATTAAAGCCTTTGCGGATGAAGCCTCTGTTCCATGTGATGCTATTCCACCACAGGCTTATACTCCTCTAGGTGGTCCAGCACTATTGAAAAAGGTAAGAGAAGTAGTTGGAAAATAGGTAGTACGAAAGCTATATATAAAACTGTTTTTGCAATCATTTTCTCGTTTCATATCTTAACTTCTTTGGCTCATTGAAGCGAAAGAAAAGGACAAAGGGGGTAAAAAAATGGATCGTTTTGTAGCATTTTTAGAAAAGAATTTATCCGGTCCTATGGCAAGGCTTTCTGAACAAAGGCACTTGCAAGCCATTCGTGATGGGGTTATTTCTGCATTACCGTTTATTATCGTAGGAAGCTTCTTTTTAATTCTTGCTTTCCCACCGGTACCAAAGGATTGGGGATTTGCTGTTTGGGCTAGTGAAAACATCGCTAATATTTTAATTCCGTATCGTTTAACGATGTTTATCATGTCGCTCTATATAGCCTTTGGGATAGGGTATAATCTCGCCAGGAGTTATAAGATTGACCCATTGTCAGGTGCTCAAATCTCCGTTGCTGCTTTTCTGTTAACGCTTGTACCGAAGGCAATCGAAGGAGAAGGCTTTATGCTACCGATGGCCAACCTCGGTGGACATGGTTTATTCGTAGCGATGCTTGTGTCGATACTATCAGTTGAAATTCTTCGTTTCTGTAAAAATAAAAATCTTACATTTAAAATGCCGGAGCAAGTACCTGCATCAGTGTCTCGTTCGTTTGAAGCACTTATTCCTGTTGCTATCGTTGTGGTTTTAATGACACTGATTACGGTTGTATTTAAAATTGATTTACATTATTTGGTAGATAAAGCGGTTGGTCCCATTGTAAAGGCCGGCGATAGTTTACCAGGTGTGTTAATTCCAGTATTTTTAATTACCTTCTTCTGGTCCTTTGGGATTCATGGTGTATCCGTTGTTGGTACGGTGGCCAGACCAGTTTGGGAAGTTTATCTTGCGAAAAATGCAGAAGCAGTTGCTTCAGGAACAGCTATGCCACATATCGCTCCAGAAACTTTTTATCAATGGTTTATTTGGATAGGTGGATCTGGTGCAACTTTAGGTCTTGTTCTAGCGATGCTCTTCTTCTCTAAATCTAAGTATTTAAAGAATCTAGCTAAAACTTGTATCGTTCCAGGGATTTTCAATATTAATGAACCGGTTGTGTTCGGGTTACCGATTGTATTAAACCCAATCATGATCATTCCATTTGTTATTACTCCACTTGTAACCGCTACCATTTCCTATGTAGTTACGGTAATTGGATTAGTAACGCCAACGTATATCATGGCACCTTGGACATTACCAGCTCCAATCGGCGCCTATCTAGCAACTGGAGGAGACTTCAAAGCCGTCATCCTAGTCTTAGTCAACATCGCCATTTCCTTCTTCATCTATCTGCCATTCTTCAAATTGTACGACAGAAAAATGCTACAAATGGAGAGCGCAGACCATACCGAAGTAACGAATAACAATACGTTGTCCATGTAAAAAAAGTGACAGGCACGAAGGACAAAATCACCAAGTCGAACCCACTTAATGATTATTAATATTTTTTAACCAAAAGTGGGAATCATTGTTTAATTTGATTCCCACTTTTGCTATTACATTCTGGTAGGTGATGTGAGATGGAATTAAAAATGAAGAGGATTGGTTTTAAAAGTGTTTTCACTTTTTTACTGATTGTATGTTTGACGAATGTGATTTTTTCGAACCCCTTAACGATGCTTGGGTTATCAACAGATACAAGCTTATTTATTTGCACGAGTTTCTCAGCTGCTTTAGCGATAACAGTTTGTGCTTCTTATGTTGAAAAATTATTAAAAAGTAAAAAACAGATGATTACCTGTTTCTTCCTTTCATTAGTAGTGTGTTCTGCTGGTACGTATTTTTTAATTTTTCTAAATTAATCAGCGAGGGTGGACGTCATGGAGAACCAAGGCATCAAAATCGTGACGATTGGTGGGGGATCGAGTTATACCCCGGAGCTTGTGGAAGGATTTATCAAAAGGTATGCAGAATTACCTGTTCGAGAGCTTTGGTTAGTCGATATTGAAGAGGGGAAGGAAAAGCTTGAGATTGTTGGGAATTTAGCAAGGCGGATGGTCAAAAAAGCAAACCTTCCGATAAAAATCCATTTAACACTAAACCGTAAAGAAGCATTAAAAAATGCAGATTTTGTGACCACCCAAATCCGGGTAGGTTTATTGGATGCACGAATAAAGGATGAAAGAATTCCGTTGCAGTATGGAATCATCGGCCAGGAAACGAATGGAGCTGGTGGTCTTTTTAAAGGTTTACGAACGATTCCAGTGTTACTTGGAATAGCGAAAGAAATGCAAGAGCTGTGCCCTCATGCCTGGCTTATTAATTTTACCAATCCAGCTGGAATGGTAACCGAAGCCTTATTAAGATATAGTTCACACAAAAAGGTTGTCGGTGTTTGCAACTTACCCGTTCATATGAAAAAAAGTATTGCCAAGCTTCTAGAAGTAGAGGCTGAGAGTTTAACGATTGATTTTGCCGGATTAAACCATCTTGTGCACGGGCTACATGTATATGTCGATGGAAAAATCGTCACAAACCAGGTCATTGATTTATTAACAAATCCAAATAACCATGTCACCATGCGAAATATTGCTCCACTACCATGGCAGCCTGACTTTTTAAAATCACTAGGCGTTCTTTTATGTCCTTATCATCGCTATTATTATAAAACGAAGGAAATTCTCGAAGAAGAGCTAAAAGCTTTCCAAAGCGGAATGACACGAGCAGAAGTGGTTAAGCGTTTAGAGGATGAATTATTTGAGTTATATCAAAATCCACATTTAACGATCAAACCACCACAGTTAGAAAAACGGGGCGGCGCTTACTATAGTGATGCAGCCTGTAATCTTATTTCTTCTATTTATAATGATAAAAAGGATATCCAAACGTTGAATGTTCGAAACGATGGCGCCATCTCAGGGCTTCCAAATGAATCCGCTGTTGAAGTGAATTGTATCGTAACAAAAAACGGTCCAAAACCAATTGCAATTGGTGAGCTTCCGGTCGAGTTGAATGGTCTCGTGCAGCAAATGAAATCCTTTGAGCGTGTAGCTGTAGAGGCTGCCGTGACTGGCTCGTATGAAAAAGCGTTATTGGCACTTACTATCAATCCTCTAGTCCCAAGCGATGAAGTAGCAAAGAAAGTGTTCGATGAAATGGTACACGCTCATAAGGAATACCTACCTCAATTTTTCAAAAAAGAAAGGAAATAAGCCATGTACGCAGTTGGATTAATGTCGGGAACTTCATTAGATGGAGTAGATGCCGTGTTAGTAGAGATTGAAAATAGCGGTCCACAAACAAAGCTAAGGATGATCGACTTTCAAACACAGCCCTTTTCAGCCGAAATGAAGGGAGAAATTCATGATTGTCTCTCCCTTAAAAAATCATCGGTCCAGCTCATTTGTAGTACCAATTTTAAACTAGGACATTTGTTGGCACAGTCTGTTCAGTCAATATGTGAAAAAAACCACTTAGCCTTAGACAAATTAGATTTTATTGGGTCACATGGGCAAACGATTTATCATCAGCCTTACCCAAATGGGCCGTGGGTCTCTTCCACTTTGCAAATAGGGGAACCTGCCGTGATAGCCTATGAGACCGGTACTACTGTCGTCTCAAACTTTCGAACAATGGATATGGCTGCCGGTGGGCAGGGAGCTCCACTTGTTCCCTTTTCCGAATTTATTTTATACCGAAGTGAAAAGAAAAATCGCTTATTACAAAATATTGGCGGCATCGGAAATGTAACGGTTCTTCCGAAAAATGCGAATATAACTGACATTTCTGCCTTTGACACCGGACCGGGAAATATGATTATC
>DASQIV010000111.1:0-2049 GCA_035631415.1 Pseudoneobacillus sp.
GCTTCCAGAGTATTTCTTCCCAACGATGGAAGCATCGGAGATTTTCTCGATGAGTATGGAGTTCTTCGTATTCCCGTGGGCGGAATTATTTTTCAAAGAGGATACAGATAAGCATAAATTTGCTCATTTACACGATGCACTTGTTAAAATTCCAAGACTATGTGCCGGCGATGAGTTCCAGCATGAAGTCTATGCGGACCCTGGTTTAACACCACAGGAACGGAAGCAATTATGGCTGGAATTAGAGAAAAAGTATATGCCGGAGCGTGACAATGACCAGATCCCATTTTTGAATGAGGGTGGATACTGGCAGGAAATCATCCATATTTATGAAGTTCCTTTCTATCTCATCGATTACACATTGGCACAGGTTTGTGCGTTGGAGTTTTGGCGTATGTCCAATGAGGATTGGAGTGCAGCTTGGGAAACATATGTGAAGCTTTGCCGTCTTGGTGGGAGCATGTCATTTTCAGAGTTACTAGAAGAAGGTAATTTAAGATCACCGTTTGAGGATCAGACTTTGATAGAATTGAAGAGTTTCGTGGGCAAGAAGCTGGAAGAGTTGGGGAGTAAGGAGTTCTAGAAAGAGGGAAAACCACAGGGAAAACCCCTGTGGTTTTCGCATTTGCAATAATAGCTATTTTTGTTTTACTATATATCGATAAAAATGTAATATTTTAGTAGGTGTAAAAGATCTTAAGAAACTGGAGTGCAATAATATGCTAGAATTCTTGTCTATTCCTATGTTTAATCAAGAACGAAAGATTCGAGTTTATTTACCGATGGACTATCAATCTACTGAAAAAAGATATCCGGTTTTGTATATGCATGATGGTCAAAATGTGTTTACGGACGACGAGGCTATTGGTGGGATATCTCTAGGACTCGAAAAATATTTAAATGAAAAAAAGGCAGAACTAATTGTGGTTGCGATTGATCAAAATACAACTGGACAAGAGCGCATTAATGAGTACTGTCCTTGGGTAAACGGAGAATATTGTAAGGAACTTTTAGGGTATGAAAGCACGTTAGGTGGTAAAGGGGAAAAATACGTATCCTATATCGTCAATGATTTAAAGCCACTCATTGAACGGAAATATCGAACTCAAACTGACCAAACCTATATGGCGGGAATCTCATTAGGTGGTTTGATATCGACATACGCAGCTTGCCATTATCCACATTTATTTAAAAGAGTCGCTATTCTTTCATCTGCGTTTTACCGGAATCAAGAAGATATCGAAAATCTATTAAAAAAGGCAGATTTATCATTAATAGAGAAGTTTTACATGGATTGTGGTACGAAGGAAGCTGGCGGAAATGAGAACTTAAGCAAGCAATTTTACGAATCCAATCAAGCTATTTATGAGATTTTAAAAGATAAGGTGGAGAACACTAAGTTTGAAATGGACCATGGTGCGGAGCATGGATATGGATTTTTTAAAAAGAGATTTCCTGAAATCTTGTCCTTTATTTGTTCGTAAAACTTTATCTTAGGCTCAAGCCAACACACAAAAAACCGGTTCCCATTGCTGGAACCGGCTTCTCCATATTAGATTAATTCATAGTCTGTCACATTACGCTCAACCACGCGAGCCCCTTTTACAGCCACAAAATTTCCTGTAGCCGAATAAAAAACGTCAGCTGCCAAGATTTGATCCATAGCTTGTTTCACTGAAGCTGGTTCAATCGGTTCCTTCGGATTGTCAATTGCTACCCGAGCGGTTCCGCCTAATTCCGTACTAAACTGTAATTCTAGTGTTTTTGCCATGCTTTTTCACCTCCTCCTTTAAAAAATTTCACTGTTAAAATTAAGCCACGATATCATGACGGTCGGAACGTTCAACCGTATTGATTGGGTCATTGCAAAGAGTTCCTATGGCTTGTGCTACTTGAAAAAGTTGGTCAACCGTCGATTCCTTTTTTACGTTGTTGAAAGTCTTCGCTTTGTAGGTTGGCTCACCCTTTTCGTTCATGCCTGTTTCAAACACTAAACTTAAATTAGATTCTACTAACATTGCTTGTGCCATTTCATCCTCACCTCCTTTC
>DASQIV010000112.1:0-2296 GCA_035631415.1 Pseudoneobacillus sp.
ATAGCCAAAAGCTTAATGCGTTAAGTTGAGGAAAAGCAACATCTCTTGCACCAATCTGTAAAGGGATAACAACGTTCATTAAACCAATTAACATAGGCATCGCCATGAAGAGAATCATGATGACCCCGTGAGTAGTGAAAATTTCATTATAGTGTTGAGCATCTAAAAATTGCATTTCTGGACGTGAAGTTTGGACTTTCATAAGGAGTCCGTCCATTCCACCTCGGAAGAACATTAGTACTGCAGCAAGGATGTACATGATACCAATTTTTTTATGATCAACCGTGGTAAGCCATTCTGTCCAAAGCCAATTCCACTTTTTAAAATAGGTGAGTCCAGCAACTATACCGAACATCGTTAAAAGAATAGCAATTTGGGAACCGAGAATAAGCGGGTCTCCCGAAATAAAGAATTCATTCCATTTAATGCCCACTATGTCCACCTCCATCGGAATCTTCATCGTTCATGTTGTGCCCTTCATGGTCACTTTGTTTTCCATCTACTTGCTCTGGATCTTTAAAAATTTGACCTGGGTAACCATGGCCTCGATATAATTCAGGGTTCGTGTAGTCTTTTGAATGCATCTCAGCATGGTTAACCCAATCGAGATGAGTATTTGAGAAGGTCTTTCGACCCAGATGTGTTGGTTTAAGTAATTCGTTATATTCTTGCTCTGACAGTTTTGGAGCAGAGGCTTTTGCTTCTTTTACCCAATCCTCAAACTCTTCATCGGTTTGGGCAAGAACTTCAAATTCCATATCTGCATATCCTTTTCCATTAAAGTTTGTATTTCTACCAAGATAGGATCCAGGATTATCAGCAAGGAGAATCAATTCTGTTTCCATTTTATTCATGGCATATTTTTGTCCGCCTAAAGCAGGAACCCAAAAGGATTGCATGGTACCGGCAGAGGTGAGTTTAAATTTAACTGGTGTATCTTCAGGGATATTTACATAGTTTATCGTTTCTATACCTTGTTCAGGATAACTGAAAATCCATTTCCAATCGGCTGCCGTAACATTGATTGTGATTGGCTTTTTATCTTCATGTCCTACTGGGACTTCTTCTAATGAATACAAGGTTTTTACTGTTGGAATAGTTAGAGCTACAAGAATTAAAATCGGAATCGCTGTCCAAATAATCTCTAAGACCATGCTGCCGTGTTCTTCAGGTGGCTCATAATCTTTATTTTCTGGTCTTTCCCGATATTTCCAGATTATGTAGCCAAATAAGGAGAAAACGACGACAACAACAAGAAGCATCCAAATAAGTGACCAGTTGATGAGCTCCATAATACTTCTTGCAGCAGGTCCTTGCGGTTCAAAAACAACCATATTTGTTTCACAGCCAGCGAGCAGAGATAATGAAAAGATTCCTACAAGCCAAACTAAAAGTTTTTTCGATATCATGGTGCAACTCCTTTCAATTAAAAACAGATTATTTGGTAGAATAATAAATTTGTTCAAAGAATGGTCACAGTAAATGTAATATTGTTCATTCGTTCACATACTTTTGTACATTTATTCACAAACTTGAACAAAATTTAAGGGGTAAAAACCGCTATGCGTGGGGTTTCCACTACAAGTATGATGATAACATACCTCCAAAAGAATAAATGTGACAATATTAGGAAGGAAATATTTGGTAGTTTACATGAAGGGGTTTCGATCTATTTTTACCATTCATTTATATATGCGAATAATATTTTTAGAGGAAATATCTTAAAATATTACAAATTTAAGTTTGTTAGATTCATCATTTTGACATGAAAGATTAGTATTCTACAAAGATAAATATGTTGTCACAATTTAGACATTTTTTTAGAATTCAAAAATCTATTAGCTTATGCATTCAACATATTTAAAAAAAGTGATATCAATGGAAATCTTCACATTATTATTGTTATGATTAAAGAAAATAAAAACGGGGTAAATATGATGCATATAAGAAGATTATTAGGATTTATTACAGGATTTTTTAGCATGTCAATATTTCTTCATAGCATAAAAGCCTATGCTATGGGCGTACAGCTCCAATCGGCAGGAGAGAGAGTTGGTGCTGTGGGAACTGGGTTAGTTATACTTTTTGTGATTATGATGATTTTAAAGAGATGGTTCGCTGCTTCCTTTTTTCATGGATTCTTAGTTGCTACGGGTCTTTTTTTAAGTTTTGACATCGTAGTATTCCATTGGTTTTTTCACTTACATAGGATTACAAGTGGCCCTGAAGCAAATTTGCTTGAGCCTATATTTGTTGTATTTGGTACTTTACTTGTTATTTATGGTTTAAAGAAAGA
>DASQIV010000113.1:0-6328 GCA_035631415.1 Pseudoneobacillus sp.
ATATATAGGAATGGCCATCTTTTTATGGAGTATAAAAAAGAAATAAGGTGTCAGGTTCTACCCAAATTTGTGGGAACCTGGCACCTTATTTTTATAGTCCTAAAATAGATGCTAATTTCTCTTGATCAAATCCTAAAACAACTTCTTGGCCATTTTCATCTTTAATAACCGTTGCAGGTGTAGCGGAAGCACCTAAGGAAATAATTTCTTGCATGAATTGATCATCTTTGCGGATATCTCTTTCTTCAAAAACAATTCCGTTTTCTTTTAACCAAAGCTTTTCTGCATGGCATGGTGGGCAAGTTTCTTGTGTATAAATAATAACGTTTTTCATTCCATTAACCTCCAATTGAGTTTAGGCCTATTGTACATTAATTTATCTATATTTTCACTGTTCATGACTTATGAAAGGTGAATACCTATAAAAAGGGAAGCTTTGGGATAAATGCTGTTAAAATAGAGGATTTCACCGTAGATTTTACAGGTGAAGGAGAAATTAAAGAATGGAGGCAAACAGTGATTTTGCTATTCGCTATTCTTATGGACTTAAGGGTAAATTCTATGCTTGTTTGATTTCCTTAACAAAAGAGCATGATAAAAATAAAGTATAGCCTTCATAAGTGACAGAAATGCCATTAATAGAGTAAAATTGCTTATTGGAAATAAGATGGGGGTTTTAGAATAAATGAAAAGTAGAACAACAGTTATGGTTAGTATTGTTCTTGCGATGCTGGTAGCTTCGATTGATACAACGATTATGAATACGACGATGCCGATTATCGCAAAAGAATTAGGGAGATTTGACTTGTACGCATGGTCGTTTGCGTCCTATATGATTGCAAGTACGATTCTTTCCCCTGTAGCAGGAAGACTTTCCGATTTATTCGGAAGGAAACGAGTATTTGCATCTGGAATTATTCTCTTTTTATTTGGATCACTTCTTTGTGGATTATCTGATAACATGATTCAACTAGTTCTTTTCCGTGCCGTTCAGGGAATAGGAGCAGGATTCATGATGCCATTTCCGGCGATTATTGCTGGTGATCTTTTTCCTGTTGAAAAAAGAGGGAAAATACAGGCATTGTTTACGGGAATGTGGGGATTATCTGCAGTCCTTGCCCCATTACTAGGAGCATTCTTCGTTGAGGTAATGACCTGGAGATGGATCTTCTTTGTTAATTTACCAATTTGTGTAATTGCGTTGCTGACACTTTTACCTTACCAAGAAAAGTATCAGCCTAAAAAAGCAAAGGTCGATTATATCGGAGCGATATTGTTTGCAGTAGGAATCACTTTCCTTCTGTTAGTAACGGTCATTGAACAAAATCAACTACTATTCGCGATTATTGGAATTCTGTTTTTAGTTGCCTTTTATTTTTACGAGAAAAAACAAATTTCACCGATTGTACCACTGTCCATGTTTAAAAATAAGACGTTTTCTTGGATTAATATCAATTCGTTTCTTGGAACAGTAGCACTATTTGGGACCTCTAGTTTTATACCGTTGTTCTTACAAAATATGGCCAAACTATCTCTGTTCATGAGTGGTGTAGCTCTTCTAGGTACAGCTATTGGCTGGATGGTTGTCGCGGTACCAGCAGGTAAATGGATTTTAAAATACGGATATCGCCCATTGTTAATGATTGGGAATATGTTGTTATTTCTTTCAGGTATCTTATTGGTGTTTTTAAATGAAAACCATGGATTTTGGTACGTATTTCTAGCGATGATCTTCCAGGGATTGTCTTTTGGGCTATTGAGCACTGTTGGAATCATTGGAGTTCAACAACTAGTTGGAGCACACGAAAAGGGAATTTCCACCTCCTTCTTCATGTTTTGCCGAAACACGGGTACGGCTATCGGAGTGACGATAATGGGAGCGTTATTAACAAGTGGAGCCAATTTTATGGAGGGAATCCACCATCTGTTTCTATTCGGCTTCTTTGGAAGCATATTGGCTGTCCTAACATCGTTCTTCATTCCGGCCACGCAAGAAAACCCTATGGTTGTAAAAAGTAAAATTAGTTAAAGGGGTGCTTAGAGCATCCCTTTTATCGTGATTATTTTATGCCAAAAATATGCTTAAGTCGGATATAGGCGTAAAATAGTAGAATATACTACCGAAAATGATGATTGTCCAGGAATGTTAAAAAGAAAGGAAGATTAGGATTTGAAAAAATTAGCTGTCATACCCATTATGATATTAGTAGCCATTTTGGCAATGTGGATGCTTAATAAGGATTATACAGAGGTTGCCGTATCAATAAGAGTACTGATATCAATTGGTGCTGCCATTTTATCAGGAGGCATTGCTTATATCCTTTTTGCGTTAGAAGAAAGAGATAAAAAGTTTAAATAAGTGGAAAAAGGACGACGATAAAAAGGAAACAAGGAGGGATATGGCATTGTCGTTTTTAGAAAAAATAGAACCACATTTAGTTAGTGAAGATCGACTTGTTCAGAATTTTGTCTTATTCGTACTTGATAATTATTATCCTTTTGTTCCTAGTGAATGGACGGACAGGCTTTTAAAGGATGCCCTTCAGTCTAAAGAAAAGGAATCGAACATATTGCTGCACCTAGATAAGCTTCCTTTTGGCGAGAAATCGGTCGAGATACTAATTGATGCCTTAAAAAAATCGAATCTATCCAATAAGCACTTTTACTTACCTTTAATAGAAAAATTAGAGCCAGAGCTCGCGTGGAAATATCGCCAAGAGCTGGAACCCTACACACAAAAAGGTATTTGGGATTTTTATCGTACCTTACTAGAAGGCACAGAAGAAGACGTATGGGAAGCGTATCGTGAGGTTTTAGCATTATTAGAAAAGGAACAAAATCATAACCATCACTTATATAGTCAGGCCAAAATTTTAGTAAAAACGCTTGTGAAAAAAGGCTGGACGGGTGAAACAGAAATTGATCTTACGTTAAATGAACAGCTCGCTGAGGATTATTTTTCATATAGTGGTATTTTATCCGTGTATATGATTGGTCTTTTAAAATTACCTAAATACATACCATTATTAGTGAGTTTTCTCGATCGAGATGAAGATATTTTACTTGAAGAAACAACAGATGCGCTCATTTCTTTTCAAAGTGATGAAGTGCTGGAATTGGTGATACCTTATGCAAAAATGCAGGAATCGTCCATTTTTGCTATGTCCGTATTAAGCGGGACGAAAACACCGTTTGCGACACAAGTATTGAGAGAGTTAATGGACGAAGTTGGGGATGAAGATGAGCAAAGCATAGTGTTTGAAGCATTGTGCCATCAGCTATCAACAGAAGCTTTACCTGAAATAGAAGCTTATCTAAAAGATCATCCACATTCTTTTCTGGTTGACGTAGAAGAGACAGCATACGGGTTCTATAAAGTAATGGGTATGAATCATCCTGATCTAGAAGAATGGAAGCGAATCGCTGAAGGGCAAGATTTAAGAAATGAAATGGAAGTTGGAGGCGGAGGGGCTTCAACTGAGAAAGTGGGCAGGAATGACCCTTGCCCTTGTGGGAGCGGAAAAAAATATAAGAAATGCTGCGGAGGATAATAAGTTTTAAAAAGTAGAAAATGAACGTAAGGAAAAAAGGGCTTAGTGATTGGAATTAACGAAACGTTTAACAAACATTAACATGAAATCCACAATAGAATGTTATCTTTAAGTTGAAACAATGAAATCAGCCATATTCTATATGAATGGGATGTGTTGAATCAGATGTTAACTAAAGTGGGGCTAAACTTTTTTCTTCTTATGATTCATTTCTATTTGCTTTAGTTTCATCAAAAAAATAGAATTCATCCTTTTGAGGCCAGCATAAAAATGCTGGCTATTTTTGGTGTTTAATCAACTCTCCGATTAGGTTCATTTGTGACAAAGATAGTAATAATCCTAAAATAGTATGATATATTCTCAAAACAGTTAGATATATGTTCAAAAAGAGTTGGATATATGGTTTCTAGAAAATAGGTGGCCTATAAAAGAGGTAACATTTATCCTCATATCACCTTTTTCTCTACATCTTGTAATGATAAACTATTAATATAGAAACTTTCCCGAGATGGAGGTAAGAGTTATGAAAGGTGAAATGAAAGAGAGTTATGTATATGTAGCGGGATTTGCCCCACTGCCGAAAGGAACTCCGGTATTTGAATTGCAGAAGTCCATTGGCTGCTTACTGATTATTGATAAAGAGACAGATATTATCGTAGATTGTGACTTCACTTTTATAAAGGATATCACCAATAACTTTCTATCATCTTTGCTGCGTGGACAATCCCTTCAAAATGGCATCGATCATCTTACAAAATTAATAGAGTCGAGGTTTTTAGTTTCTCCGCAAAAGGCGATTATCCAAGCTTTTATCACCGCTTACCAACGCTATTTGGAAAGTAAAATGAAATAATTTCAAAAATTTAAAAGCGCTTGCAATTTTTAGAATATTCATTATATAATTTAATTATACTATTAACATATTGTTTAACTGGCTAATCTATGGGGAAAGGGAGAGAAACCCAATCTCATTAAAGTAGATTAAAAACCAGTGGTAAAAAAAGATCTAGAATCTGATATTTTTTCAGTTTTTTAGATGTTTCTTTGCTACTGGTTTTTTTGTTGCCTTAAATTGAAAAAACGGAGGAAATCGTCATGAAATTTGGTCTATTTACTGTTTTTGATAACTACAAGGAAAAATTCAATCGTTCCCATGAACAACTAATGAAAGAAGTATTAGAACAAACCATTCAGGCAGATCGATTAGGCTACGAATCCGTTTGGTTTGCAGAGCACCACTTTAGTGAATATGGCGTTTTAACCACACCACAGATGCTTTTAGCCGTGGCGGCTCAACATACAAAGAACATTCGTTTAGGGGTATCGATCGTGACTTTGCCATTTAAAAATCCGATTCAAGTGGCGGAGGATTATGCATTGCTCGATGTTTTAAGTGATGGACGTCTAAACCTAGGGTTAGGAAGCGGGTATCTGCCACATGAATTTGCTGGTTTTAATGTTGAGGGAAAAGATAAGGCTTTTCGTTTTAATGATGCACTTGCAGTTATTGAAAAAGCATGGACCGGTGAAACATTCTCCCACGAAGGGGAATATTTTCAATTTAAAGATGTGAAATTAGAAGTTATTCCGAAACAAAAGAAGGTTCCAACTTGGATTGGTGCCTTAAGCCCTGTAGGTTCAACCTTTGTTGGAAAGATGGGCTATAACATTATGGGAGTGCCGTACGTGGCTAGCCGCTCCATTTCTGAATTAAAACAAATTTTGGATGACTATAAAAAAGCTTACCGTGAAGCAGGTCATGATGAGAGTAAGATAAATATTCCGTTAGCCCTTCATACCTTCGTAGCGGAAACACGTGAGGAAGCTGAACAAGTGGCTAAGGAGCATTTGAACCTATATCTAGATACACGACAGTATGGAAGAAGTGCACAATTTGAAGATTTAGAAGAGCGTGAACAGCTGTTAATCGGCTCTCCAGAAGATGTAATTGCACGCCTGCGACAATACCAAGAAGCCGGCTGTGATCATGTCATGATGCTTATGAACTTTGGTGGGCTGCCGCATGAGAAAGTACTGCAATCCATGGAACTCGTTGCTGAAAAGGTAATGCCTGCCTTTGCTAATGATGTAAAAGTTTCATCTAAATTGGCGAAGTAAAATACATTGTAGAAGAAAGGAGAGATGAGACGGATGAAAATACTAGGAATTTCGGGGACGATATTAGGGGCCAAAACAGCTGTGCTAGTAGATGCAGTCCTACAGGAAATTAAAAAAGGAAATCCAGAAATTGAAACTGACCTCCTCGATCTAAGAAATTATGATATGCAATTTTGTGATGGACGTAAGCTTGAACTATACAACGAAGACACAAGAGAAGTGATCCAGAAGGTATCAGAAGCCGATTTTTATTTAATTGGCTCTCCAATTTTTAATGGTTCGATGCCAGCACCGTTAAAAAATCTTTTCGATTTAGTTTCACCAGATGTTTTCCGCCAAAAAGTAATGGGATTTGTCGCCAATGGAGGAACGTATCAGCACTATCTTGTTATTGAAAATCAGCTGAAGCCAATTGCAGGTTATTTCCGTGCCTATGTCGCGCCGAGCTATGTATACGCCCATACAAACCATTTTAATACGGCAAATGAGATAACCGATTACGATGTGTTAGCTCGGATTGAGGCATTAGCAAAAGAATTAGTGACGATGCAAGTAGCATTAAAAGGGCAGTGTGCTTCGTTAAATCATAAGTCCTGAAATCAAAGGAGCGAAGAAAAGATGGAGCTAAAGCCAACTAGCAAAGAGACAGAAAATGCAAG
>DASQIV010000114.1:0-2123 GCA_035631415.1 Pseudoneobacillus sp.
AAACTAGATACAGCATTCTCCCGAGATGGAGATCAAAAAGTCTATGTTCAACATAAAATGTTGGAGAATAGTAAAGAGCTATTTGAATGGCTACAAAAAGGTGCCTATTTCTTCGTTTGTGGAGATAAGGAACATATGGCAAAAGACGTCAACGAAGCGTTAATCACTGTTATTGAAAAAGAAGGAGAATTAAGTCGCGAGGATGCGGAAAGCTATCTAAAAGACATGCAGAAGCAAGGTCGTTATCAACGTGATGTGTATTAAGAAATAAAGCAGGAGGATGGTTCTCATAGGGGACAATCGGAAGCTTTGCGCGCAAAAAAGCCAAACTAGGTAGATAAATGCTAGTTTGGCTTTTGCTTTTTTCTATTTATGTATAAAATCTGTTTCACGCAAAATTTTTGATTGCCGAGAAGAATGAAGTCGCGTCTCATCTGGCAAATGGAGTCCTTTTCTTGTTAATGCGGAGATCGCTCCAATGGCCATAATATCGTTAGCAAAGAAAATCGCCGTAATCGAAGGACATCTTCTCCCATAGAGAAATTAACCATATAAACCAAGACCATCAAAGATAAACATAACAACAAAATACTCCTAAATAATTTAAACAAAAGATCCATTTCTATTCCCCAAATCCTATGTGAAGTCGAATATATCTATATTTGCTGAAAACTTCACATCAATTCAAAAAAAACTGAAAACTTATTCTGTAAGTAACATAAATTCCCATGATGGGCAATCATTTTTTGGGGAACGTCCCCGGAAATAAATTAGAGATTTAATTTTTGACTAGTCCTAAAGTGGTAATCAAATTCAGACTTAATACTAGCTCTTGTATTGTAAATTTATGTAATAATATGAATAGATAAAGGATGATTTCGTTAAAGAGGGTAATAGAAAATTTAATTAAAGAGGTGTTTTCTATGCTTTTCCATTATCATTTTTGGACTCCCTATGTAGAAGAAACGGAAAAATTTTATGTTAATCAGGGCTTTCGAATAGCTCAGCGTCTAGGAAAATATCAAGGAGAATTTCAGGCTTTTCATCCTCCGCTGACCTGGGATGATTTCCGAGAAAAGGAAATTCTTTTTCGTGTGATAGAGGCAAGGAAAGGTAAGGTAAATATCACCTTTGGTTACGGGAGGAGACCTACGTTTGATCACATTGGGTTTTTAGTGTCTCCTAAAGAACATGAGACGTTTTGTAAAAACGCTAAGAAAATGAATTGGAATGTGAATGTAGGTGAACGAAGAACGTTTATACACACCCCTTATCAATTTAAGATCGAACTACAAGTGAATACAGACGTCATCGATACCCAATCCGATCAGACTGAAATCGAAAAGCTGAAAATTGCTACTAAAGGGGAAGGTCTGAAAAAGGATCTTGCTATTCTATTTAATCGCCCGGTAGATTCCATTATCTCAGTAGTTGGAGATAAGGTGAAGCTTGAAGAAGCGGTATTCAAGGGAGCTGCTTCCGAATGGAATATGGTTGACCCAAATGGGGTTATGATTTGGGAAAAAAATTGAATAGCCTATCTTGGTAAAATAATGAGAAAGGAACCCTTACCTGCTTGTATCTATGATTTTTTGGAAAATCAAAAAGTCTATCCGTTTTTTATAGTAGAAGAAAATTGGCGTGTGATTCGACAGTAACATCGGCATTTTCCTACTAAAATGGTAAATTTGAAAAACAATCGGATCCCTTACTATATTTCTAAGATTGAGATTGAACATAATTTAGGTGAAGGAGAGTGTGAAGGCGGATATGATTGAAGGAATCTTTGAAACCCATTTAGAAGTGAAACATTTGAAGGAATCCATGGATTTTTATGAAAACAAACTAGGTTTAAAACTTGGTTTATTTGATGAGGGAAGAAGAAGAGCGTTTTATTTGATTGAAAAACAACCTATCTCGATGATTTCCATAGTGGAAAGTGAAAATCCGAATTTAAGGCATATGGCTTTTCGAGTAGAATACCAAAATCTGCGCAAAATGATTCCATTTTTAAAAGAAAGAGAGATTGCTATTTTACCAGGTTGGACAGGTGCTAATGTGGAAGAACCTATGGTTTATCCTTGGCTTGGTACCGCATCGGTCTTCTTTAATGATATCGACGG
>DASQIV010000115.1:0-2547 GCA_035631415.1 Pseudoneobacillus sp.
CCAACATCTAAATAGACAGATTGTTTAATTCCTTATTAACTTTCACAATTGCATTTTGATATTTATATTCATCATATCACTTATTAAAGTATTAGAAGGAGGATGGAAACCCATCTCTCCTTCCACACTAATTATTTTTTATAATCCATAAATCTCAGAATATTTATTAGTTAAGTAGTCTGCTAAGTACTTTGCATTTAGCTCTTCTCCTGTTACCTTTACAATTAACTCGTTCGGTGAAAGGAGACTACCATATTGATGGATATTCGTGTGTAACCAGTCATTTACAACATCGAATTGACCATTCTCTAATGTTTGATAAAAATTAGGGATCTCTTGTTGAATCGTATTTAAGATTTGTGCAGAGTATAGATTTCCCAATGTATAGGATGGGAAGTAACCTAATCCACCGAAGGACCAGTGAACATCCTGTAATACACCTTCAGAATCAGTCTTTGGAGTGATTCCTAAATAATCTTCCATCTTTTTATTCCAGATAGAAGGAAGATCTTTTGCTTTTAACTCTCCAGAGATTAAACCTTTTTCTATTTCATAACGAATCATAATATGAAGGTTATACGTTAACTCATCTGCTTCTACACGAATAAGAGATGGTTTTACTGTATTAATAGCTCGATAAAATTCTTCAACTGAAATATTTTTTAATTGTTCTGGGAAATAGGTTTGTAAAGTTGGGAAGAAATACTTCCAAAACTCCAGGCTTCTTCCAACCATATTCTCTAAAAATCTTGACTGTGACTCATGGATTCCAAATGATGCGCCATTTCTCAAAACAGTTCCTTCATACTCTAGATTGATATTTTGATCATAAATACCATGTCCCGCTTCATGAATGGTACCAAATATAGCAGACCGGACATTGTTTTCTAAATATCTTGTAGTAATCCTTACATCACCAGTGTTCATCGATTGGGCAAAGGGATGTACAGTTTCGTCTAATCGACCTGCTTCCATATCGAAACCTATAATTGGTAATAGATATTGGTTAAATTCCTTCTGTTTTTCTGTACAATATGATTGTTCGAATATTTCCTCAGGAGTTTTATTAGGCGAATTTTGTATTTTCTTTAATAAATCAACACTTACTTTACGTAATTCTGCAAATAACGGATCTAACATTTCAACTGTAAGACCTGACTCGAATTCGTCTAACAAAGCATTGTAAGGATGACCGCTATAGCCAACTATTTCAGCAAATTTTCTCTTCATTTCTATAATTCTTTCTAAATAAGGAAGGTAATGATCAAAATCATTATTTGCTCTTGCTTCTTCCCAAATGTGGTTTGCTTCATTTATTAAGACAGAGTACTCCTGATACAATTCAGCTGGTATTGCCTTTGATTTTTCATAATATTGTTTACGTTCACGAACCCTTGCACGAGTCACCTCATCCAAACTGCTCATAGAATCAGGAGAGGCTAACTCTTTTATTAGGGCTCCCATTTCCTCCGACACCATCAGTTTAAAAATTTCTGTTTCTAATGCCGACGCTGCTTTTGAAAATAGCATTCTACCCTTTTTAGGTGCCATCACTTTTTGATCCCAACCTACTAGTGCAGCTACAGTCGAAAGATGAGTTATTTTTTCATCTAGCTCTTTAAATAATTGCAATGAATTTTTTGTTGTAATCATATGTAATACCTCCGTTTAAATTTTATTAAATTGGTTTGAAAAAATCTTTTATTAACTCTTTCATTTCTTCAGGCTTTTCAACCACGGTCCAATGTCCACAATCCTTTAATGTCTTGATTTGGGCATGCGGAACATATTTTAATAGTGTTTCATGTAATTTTAGTGGCGAAATAATATCATGCTCACCTTGGACAACAATAATTGGAATATAGGATAAGTCTTTTAGCTTTTCGGATAAATCATAATGGTGAATAATTTCATGACCAAGTATTTGATTAACTCTTGGAGTACTTGATGTTTTTGTTTTTCTATTCAATGCATCAGCGGAATAAACATAGTAAGGGTTAAGAATGTTAAAAATCTCCTGAATATCTGCTTCACCTTTTTCAAACCGTTTAGACGCTTCCGTTAACATTTCGGCATCTTGAATGGATAATTTATTTTGCAATTCATTTCCAAACTCAATAAGATGACTTCCCTTTGCACCAACAGCAGCCGTTAAGAAGATTTTATTGACATGTTCTGGATATTTTGTTGCATAAAGGAGTGCAAGCATGGAACCCCAAGACTCACCAATAAGATTTAACTTTACTATTCCTAAACGATTGCGGAGATCCTCAAGCGTTTCTACTTCTTCAAATAAAGTATAGTCATCATTTAACCCAGACTCAGATTGCCCACAACCTCGTTGGTCATAAAAAATCAACTGAAAATCTTTTGATAAATCTTGAAGATGCGGGAGAAAAAAGCGGTGTTCACCACCAGGGCCTCCATGTAAAAAAACTAAAGGTTCCCCATCACCTAGTAATTTTGTAAAAATCTTTAGTCCTCTAATCTCTAAGAATTTTTCCTCCATATACTATTTCACCTCCTCTTTTAACTGACACCTTAATC
>DASQIV010000116.1:0-3216 GCA_035631415.1 Pseudoneobacillus sp.
CCCGAAATTCTTCTATTAATGTGGTTCCTCGTGAGGCTTTTGCATCTTCCTTGGTTTTAGTAGGAAAAATAGGGCCCATTCCAAAATAGTCGGCTCCTCCTTCAATCGCGGTAATGGCCTCATCATATGTATGGACAGACACGCCAAGAATTTTATCACCAATTTTCTGTCGAACCATCGCTACCGGTTCATCCTCTTGACCAATGTGAACACCGTCTGCATCGATCCTAATAGCCAATTCGATATCATCATTCACAATAAAAGGGATTTGATGTGCTTGGCATATTTGTTGGAGTTCTTTAGCAAGCACGAGCTTTTCCTCACCCTCTAAAGCCCCACTCCCCTTTTCACGGAATTGAAAAATCGTAATTCCACCTTCAATGGCTTCTGTTAAAACTTCTGTTGGATTCGATTTACAGTTTGGCCTACCCATAATAAAGTAAACTCTTAATGCCTCTTTTAAAGTATCGCTCCTAGACATACTTATTATCTCCTACTTTTTAATGACGTTTCTTTTTCGGTAAGCCCAATGGTTAGTTGGGCCATGTCCCTGACCAATCTGGAGTTGATCTTCAATGGCCACCTGGATAAAATTCTTTGCCTTCGATACAGCTTCGTAGACACTTAAACCCTTTGCAAGTTCGGCCGTTACTGCCGCTGAAAAGGTGCATCCTGTTCCATGAGTATTCTTGGTGTTGATTCGTTTACTTGTAAACGTGGTATATTCATACCCATCAAACAATAAATCAACAGATTCTCTGAGATTTTCATCATGACCACCTTTTATCACGACATTTTTAACCCCTAAGCCATGGAGCGCTTTCGCTGCTTTCTTTTTGTCATCTAGGGATTGAATGGACATTCCCGTCAAAACCTCTGCCTCAGGAATATTCGGTGTAATGACCATCGAAAGCGGTAATAAATATTGCTTTAAAGCAGATATCGCTTCGATTTGTAGCAAAGATGCTCCACCCTTTGCAATCATAACCGGATCGACAACCACGTTTTTCCACCCATAATCATTTATTTTTTTCGAGACAGCTTGAATAATTTCTGCATTAAAAAGCATTCCTGTTTTTAGTGCATCCAAACCGATATCATCCCCAATGGATTCGATTTGTTTGGTTACTGCCTCAGCTGTCATGGGATAAACAGCTTGCACTCCTAACGTATTTTGAGCGGTAACCGCTGTTATCGCAGACATCCCGAAAACCTCTAATTCCTGAAAGGTTTTTAAATCGGCTTGTATTCCTGCCCCGCCACCACTATCTGAACCTGCAATCGTTAATGCTTTTTTCATCGTTAGGGCTCCCCTCGTCTTATATCTTGTAAAATCGACTATATTGCTGAATTTCATCAAATCCAATTAGTGACAGTTGATCTAAAAATTCAATTTGGAAACTACCTGGTCCGAAACTAGATCCCTTTTCAGCCGCTTTTTCTGCTGCAATTCCATAGAAGGTCAATGCGGAAACAGTAGCCAATAGAAAATCTTTTTCCACTCCTGCGAAAGCTCCGATAATAGAGGTTAATAAACATCCGGTACCTGTTACTTTGGTTAAAATCTGATGACCATTGGAAACTACATAAGTGTTACTTCCATCGGTAATGACATCGTCCTTTCCCGTAATGACAACAATTGTATTTAACTTTTGGGAGGCAGCGATAGCCAAGTCCACCGTATTTCCTTGGTTTTCTCCGGCATCAACACCCTTGATTTCCCACTTTTCCCCTACAACATTTGCAATTTCCGCTGCGTTTCCTCTTATCACAGAGATTTTTACTTCACTCATGATTCTTTGTGCCATTTCTGTTCTGAAAGGCGTTGCCCCTGCTCCAACAGGATCAAAAATAACCGGTACTCCAAGCTCGTTTGCTGTTTTTCCTGCTATCATCATGGAATCAACCACTTCACGGTTTAGAGTCCCGATATTCAGAACGAGAGCACGAGATATTTTCACCATGTCAGCAACCTCTTCTGGAGCATAGGCCATTACGGGGGATGCTCCAAGGGAAAGTAATCCATTTGCAGTGAAATTAGTTACAACCACATTGGTGATATTATGTACAAGTGGATTCGACTCTCTTACCTTTTGTAAAGTTGTACTAATCTTAGTGATGTTCATCATCATACCTCCATTTAATTTTGTATTTTAGGCTAGGTTAGAGAATTTTGTTTATTTCTTGAAAACAACAAAAAAGCCAGATCCTTAAATAAACTGGACCTGACTTAGTTAGTCTGAGAATGAGAAAAACATTCACACGGCTACTTTCCTACGCTGGTATGATCCAGATCAGGTCCAAAGGGTTAAAAAACTTTGCGTTTTTCTCTCAGCCCGCTAACAGGGCACCCCTAGTAGTTTCATTTTTTATTAATTTAATCTTATGATAATCTACCTTTTTTTATTAGTAAAGTTTTTTCTTTCCATTATTAAAATGAATAAATATTCATCTTAAGTAACATTCCATGCATTTGTTCGAGATTAAAGTTTAAATTATCTTATAAATTCATTTATCCGTTTTCTCCTATATAATGTTTTTTATGAACATCGAGGTTAGGAGTGATTTTATTGAAGATTCTAGGAAACATTACTGGTTCTGTGATTGTTGCAATAGCATTTAATATATTTCTGATTCCACATGAAATTATGAGTAGTGGCATAAGTGGTTTGTCTATGATTCTAGGTATGATTACTCCTTTTAATGCCGGAATATACAATTTTCTTTTGAATTTACCTTTATTAATCATTGGATATATTAAATTAGGGAGAACGTTTATAATTAACACTATTCTTTCTGTTATAACGATTTCCATCAGTTTATATTTTATTCCGATTCATGAGATTGCTAGTAACTCCATTCTTTCTTCCGTCTTTGGTGGTGCATTAGTAGGTTTAGGGATTGGCATAATTTTTCGTTCAGCTGGTTCGTCAGGCGGCTTTGATATTATTGGAATGTTACTCACTCGTCATAAAGACTTTCCAATGGGGACTTTGTTATTTGCCATGAATGGTTTTGTTATTGTTATTTCCGGCTTTCTTATAAGTTGGGATGCTGCATTAAATACACTAGTCTCCATTTTTATTACTGGAAAGGTAATTGATTCCATTCATACCCATCATGTGAAAATAACACTTATGATTATTACGCAAAAAGGGGAAGAGATGCGTGAGCATTTGTTGTCCAATGTGTATAGAGGCGTCACCATTATTGATT
>DASQIV010000117.1:0-5325 GCA_035631415.1 Pseudoneobacillus sp.
AATGATCTGTTTTCCTCCCTCGAGGAGCTAGGCACTGGAGCTGGATTAATTATCTTTTAACTCCACGCCTTCTGGAGGTATGTGGATGAAGGGCTCTTGGAGGACCAAGAATTTCTGACCATATGACCCCATCAATAATATCTTTATTGCTAGGTGAAAAGGGAGCAACATCGTCCTTTTGACCGTTTATGGTATTTTTTTCAGGTATTTCCTTTTGATTAATATAGGTTTCATGCCTAACTCTTGGCGACTCTGAACTAACACTTGGTTTACTTAACTCCGTACCCTTTTTTACTTCTGCATATTGTTGTTCAAGTCTAGATTGTTTTGGTAACCTTTCTTTACGCGAAGGAGCAACTGTTGATTGATCCTTCTTTTCTATTTTTGTGTGTGTATTTCTCGATGTCTTTTGCGTTGTTTGTTTTTGATTATTATTCGCATTTAATCTCTTTAGAAATGAGACTATCATACCAATTATAATAATGATAATCACTGGATTATCAAATAAAATTTGCAAGAAGGATACCTCCCTTCCTAGTTCATCCTGATTTATTTATTGGTAGGGTCATCTTTCTTATCGTTAGATATTTTGCCGATAGATCCACGCATATCTGTATCAGCTGAAATATTTTGTATGTTCATATAGTCCATTACACCAATATTACCTGATTTAAGCGCTTCTGCCATTGCTAATGGAACTGTAGCTTCAGCTTCCACAACCTTTGCACGCATTTCTTGAACCCGCGCTTTCATTTCTTGTTCCTGAGCGACAGCCATCGCTCGTCGTTCTTCTGCTTTTGCTTGTGCAATCTTTTTATCTGCCTCTGCCTGCTCTGTTTGTAACTCTGCACCGATATTTTTACCGATATCCACATCAGCAATATCAATCGATAGAATTTCAAAAGCTGTTCCTGCATCTAACCCTTTTGAAAGTACAGTTTGTGAGATCATATCCGGATTCTCTAACACTTTTTTGTGATTATCAGAGCTACCTATTGTCGAAACGATCCCTTCACCAACACGTGCAACAATCGTTTCTTCTCCAGCACCCCCAACTAACCGTTCGATATTAGCTCTAACAGTAATACGCGCTTTTGCTTTTACTTCAATACCATTCATTGCTACCCCAGCAATAAATGGTGTTTCAATTACTTTAGGATTAACACTCATTTGAACTGCTTCAAGCACATCACGACCAGCCAAATCAATTGCTGCACATCTCTCAAAGCTCAATTCAATATTGGCTCGATGCGCTGCAATTAAAGCATTTACAACGCGGTCCACATTTCCACCTGCTAAATAATGGCTTTCTAAATGATTCGTTGTTACATCCAAACCTGCTTTATGAGCCTTTATCAATGGATTGATCACTCGACTAGGTGTGACTCGACGGAGCCTCATTCCTATCAAAGTAAAAATACTTACTCTAACCCCAGCAGCTAAAGCTGAGACCCAGAGCATAACTGGCACAAAGGTTAGTAAAACTGACAATAAAATTAACCCTAAAACAATGACAATAATTAAAAATGCTGTTCCTGCGTTTAACATTATTTACCTCCTTTTGATTCCCTAAATTTCTCTAACTACTATTCTTGGTCCTTCAACCTTAATAACCTTTATTTGTTTATCTTTTTGAATAAAAGCTCCTTCACTGACAGCATCAACAATTTCATCCTTAACCATAATCTTTCCTGCAGGACGGAGCTGCGTTAAGGTAATACCAATTTCTCCTAATAGTTCAACACGGTTTACATTTGAAACGTAACCTTGTTCAGTATTAGTGGAGTCAGTTAGAATAATTTTTTTAAAAAAACTCATTTTTCGCCCCAACACCTTTATCATAAAGATTGATGCAATGATCGAAACTAATAATGCAATAACAATAGATATTCCCATATGAATCACATTATCACTGGCTAAGAATAAGCTTCCTATAATGGCTCCAAAACCAATTACACCAATGATACCACCTGGGACAAATAACTCTAAAAAGACAAGTATAATACCGAGGACAAATAAAATAATGGTTTCATAACCTGCTAAACCAGCCACAAGATGCCCGTAGAAAAATAATAACAAAGCGGATAATCCCATAAATCCTGGTATACCAAACCCTGGTGAGTACAGTTCTAAAACAAGGCCAAGACTTCCAATCGTTAAAAGAATAGGAATGACAATAGGGTTTGTAATGAATCTAGCTAATTTTTCGGCAAAACTTTCATCTATCTTTTTAGTTTGTGCCTTCTCCAACCCTAAGTTTGCTAAAACCTCATCAAGGTTTTGAACGATTCCTTCCGCATAACCTACTTCCAAAGCTTGATCGGCTGTTAAAGTAAGTAGTTTCCCTTTCCCTGCCCCATATTGAGGTAAATCGACCGACTCATCTGCCATGGCTAAAGCAAATAAGGGATCTCGTTGACTATTTTTTGCAGCACTTTTCATAGCTGCATTCCAATATGATTGAGCCTTTTTATCTGCCATATTCCCCTGTTGATCAATAATGGCAGCAGACCCCATCGTGGCACCAGACACCATATAAATTTTATCTGTATTTAAAGAAATATACGCCCCGGCTGATAATGCTTGATTATTAATAAAGGCAATTGTTTGAATAGGTGTCGTAGTAAGAAGTTTTCCTATCCCTGCAGCAGCATCAACAGCTCCACCTGGCGTATTGACTTCAAATATTATGGCATCTGCTTCTTCCTTTTCAGCTTGATTAATAGCGCGGTTCAAAAATGCATATAATCCTTTTTCAACCGTATCCTCGATAGGTACGATAAAGACAAGTTTTTCCGACTTTCCATATGAATGTGGTAAACTCCAAGAAAAAAAGGTTAGCATAAGTAAAAAAAAGAGAAATAAACCTTTTGCCCTCATTTTTCCCCTCCTTTACAGCTATTTATATGAATATGTACGTTTTCCTTTAGGAGAAGTTTCATTTATTTAGATATAATTTTAAAAAGTTTGTTAAAAAGACCGTAAGCGCTCAGCTTACGGTCTTTGATGTTTAGGTTATGAAAGGTGTTGTTGTACAAGTTTATTTACGAGTGATCCGTCTGCTTTTCCTTTTACTTTAGGCATAAGTGCAGACATCACTTTACCCATATCTGCTTTTGTAGTGGCACCAACTTCCACTATTGCTTCTTTTACAATATGAGCAATTTCCTCTTCAGAAAGTTGTTTAGGCGCGTATAACTCCACTACAGCAATTTCTTGTTGTAGTTTTTCTACAAGGTCTTCACGACCAGCTTTATCAAATTCATGGAGGGAGTCTTTGCGTTGTTTCATTTCACGAGAAAGGACCGTTAGCTCTTCTTCTTCAGAAAGCTCTTGCTTTCCTAGTTTGATTGCTTCGTTTTGAATAGAAGCTTTAATCATACGAATAACGGAGAGCTTGTCTTTTTCTTTGTTTTTCATCGCTTGCTTCATATCATTATTTAAAATCTCGAGAAGACTCAATTACCTACACCCTCTCTTAGAACTTACGTTTTCTCGCAGCCTCAGACTTCTTTTTGCGTTTTACGCTAGGCTTTTCGTAGAATTCGCGCTTTCTTGCTTCTTGTATAGTACCAGATTTAGATACCGTACGTTTAAAGCGACGAAGAGCATCTTCAAGCGATTCGTTTTTTCGAACGACAGTTTTAGACATTCTCTTTCCCTCCCTCCGAACACACCACACTACCCTCAAACACATGGTTTTATCCATGTACCTTACGATTATAATATAACAATGAGTGAAGGTCAACTGTAAATGAAACCTATTATTTTAGTAATTTATCTACAAATTCATACAAAAAATTACATTTAAATCATAAGTTCTTCTTTTGAAGGGACAAAATCTTCAAGAACACGAACAAATTGACCCTCATTATAAGGATATCCAGGTTTGGTCACTTTCACTTTAACGATTTTACCGATCATATCTTCATTTCCTGGAAATACTATTTTCAAATAATTATCAGAATACCCTTCTAATAAACCAGCATCTGGGTTTTCCTTGAATCGGTCTTCAGGAATCACTTCTAACACTTCATCTTCAAATTGGGAAGCATATTCCTTAGCCAATTGGTCAGATAAAGTGATTAAGCGATGAACTCGGTCATTTTTAATTTCCTCATCTACTTGATCTTCCATTCTTGCAGCTGGTGTACCAGTACGTTTGGAATAAGGGAAAACATGTAGTTCTGAAAACTTATGTTCTTTAATAAAGTTGTAAGTTTCCATAAACTCTTCTTCAGTTTCACCAGGAAAACCAACAATAACATCCGATGTGACAGCTAGTCCAGGTAATGCTTCTTTTAATCGATCCAATCTTTCACCAAAGAATTCCATTGTATATTTACGACGCATTCTTTTTAAGACTGTATTCGAACCTGATTGTATTGGAATATGCAAATGACGAACAATAACATTGGAATCATTCATGACTTGAATCACTTCATCTGTAATTTGGCTTGCCTCGATAGATGAAATACGAAGACGTTTTAACCCTTCAACTTGTGATTCAAGATCTTGTAATAATTTTGCTAGGTTGTAATCTTTCATATCTTCCCCGTAGCCACCTGTGTGGATTCCAGTCAGGACAATTTCCTTGTAGCCAGCGTTAACTAATTGTTGTGCTTGTCTAATAACTTCTTTCGGGTCACGAGATCTTAAGAGGCCCCTTGCCCAAGGAATAATACAAAAAGTACAGAAGTTATTACAGCCTTCTTGAATTTTCAAAGAAGCACGTGTTCTGTCTGTAAAGGCAGGAACATCCAATTCTTCATAAATCCTATTTTTCATAATGTTTTTTACACCATTAATTGGTTGGCGTTCTTGTTTATATTGTTCAATATATTCAAGCATCTTGACACGATCCTGTGTACCCACAACCACATCCACACCAGGAATAGCCATTATTTCTGCTGGAGAAGTTTGAGCATAACAACCCGTTACACAAATAACTGCTTCAGGATTTTTTCGAACAGCTCGACGAATGACTTGACGACTTTTTTTATCACCAGTATTCGTCACTGTACATGTATTAATAATATAAACATCAGCTATTGTTTCAAACTCCACTCGTTCATAGCCTTCTTGCTTAAACAGCTGCCAAATAGCTTCTGTTTCGTAATGGTTCACTTTACAGCCTAATGTATCAAAAGCAACGGTTGCCATTTAATTCACCTCGATAATTCAAAATGATAGGAAACAGCAGATAATAAATATAATGGCGCTGTTTCGGTTCTCAAAATTCTCGGACCTAGCCCGCATATCTGAAAGCCATGTTCTTGTAAAAGTTGTATTTCCTTTTCTGAAAGACCACCTTCAGGTCCAAAT
>DASQIV010000118.1:0-12141 GCA_035631415.1 Pseudoneobacillus sp.
AGTCCGTTCTTTGACTTCTTGGATTAGAGGTTATTTGACCTCGAGGGGCTAGGCAGGAAGAAATGAAGTACTTTCTTCCCCGCTGGAGCTGGATTACTATAAACTAGTTTATAAGTTATCCACAACTTGTTATTTTATAAATTCCTTAACCATAAAAAAACCGAATGTCGTTAAACATTCGGAATAGTCGACAATCTAATGACTGTCAAATAATTAGGGGGAAAGAAATGGTATACCAAAAATATTATTAATTGATATAGGTAATATACCCCTTTTATATATTATTAAACATTTTTTATTTTATTTGTTATGGAATGAACAGCTTTAATGACTTCTTCAGTTGTACTCATTTGAAGTACTTCTTTAGCTAAGTGATCTAGCTCTGGTTTAGAAAGTTGACGAACCTGGGAACGTGCTTTTAAAATACTTGTTGCACTCATTGAGAATTCATCAAGTCCAAGTCCTACTAAAATTGGAATAGCAATTTCATCCCCAGCCATTTCACCACACATACCAGCCCATTTTCCTTCTTTATGTGCTGCATCAATAACCATTTTTATTAATCTTAGAATGGCTGGATTATATGGTTGATACAAGTAAGAAACACGTTCGTTCATTCGGTCTGCAGCCATTGTGTATTGAATTAAATCATTCGTTCCAATACTAAAGAAGTCAACTTCTTTTGCAAATTGGTCCGCTAAAACAGCTGTTGAAGGTATTTCTACCATAATACCTAATTCATTACGTTCAGAAATCCTTTCACCTTTTTGAATTAGGTTCTGCTTTTCTTCTTCAAGAATAGCCTTACCTTGACGGAATTCATCTAAGGTAGCTATCATCGGAAACATGATTCTTAAATTTCCATATACACTTGCTCTTAAAAGTGCTCTTAGCTGAGTTCGAAAAATTTCTTGTTCCTCTAAACATAGGCGAATCGCTCTAAAACCTAAAAACGGGTTTAACTCTTTTGGTAGTTCTAGATATGGTAGCTCTTTATCGCCACCAATATCTAAGGTTCTAACCACAACGGGTTTCCCGTTCATTCCTTCTAGAACTTCCTTATAAGCTTGGAATTGTTCCTCTTCAGTTGGAAGTTGATCTCTTCCCATATATAGAAATTCGGTACGGTAAAGACCTACAGCTTCTCCACCATTTTCGATAACACCTTTTAAATCTTTTGGAGTACCAATATTAGCAGCAAGTTCAATCTGATGACCATCTTTAGTTAAGGTTTTTTCATTAACTAATTTTGCCCATTCTTCTTTTTGCTTTTGATAATCAGAGTGAATTTGTTTGTATTCTTTGACAACTTCAGGGGTTGGATTAATATGTACTTCACCTTTTAACCCATCAACAATAATTAGGTCACCATTTTGAATGGTTTCAGTGGCATTTTTAGTCCCAACAACAGCCGGGATTTCCATTGAACGAGCCATAATTGCTGAATGAGAGGTTCTTCCACCAATATCCGTTGTGAATCCTTTTACATAATCTCGATTTAACTGTGCTGTGTCTGATGGGGTTAAATCCTCAGAAACAATCACTACTTCCTCTGCAATCATACTTGGATTAACTAAATGCACATTTAATAAATGAGCAAGAACTCGTTTTGTTACGTCACGAATATCAGCAGCTCTTTCTTTCATATATTCATTATCCATTTGCTCAAACATCGTAACAAACATGTCAGCCGTTTCTTTTAACGCAAATTCAGCGTTTACTTGATCTGTTAAAACTTTTTCTTCAATCGGTTTAATTAATTCTGGATCACTAAGTACAAGAAGATGAGCTTCAAAGATAGCTGCTTTATCACGGCCCAAATCTGTTTCTGCCCGATCACGAATTTGACCAAGCTCTTTTTTAGAAACATCTAATGCATTTCTAAAACGAGTAACTTCTTCTTCTGGATTGCTAACAGATGTTTTAGTAAAAGACAAGTCTGGCTCGACTAATCGATATGCTTTAGCAATGGCAATTCCATTTGAAGCTGCTATTCCTTTTAAAAACGTCATTATTCTGCCAAACCTTCTTTTTTAAGAGTTTCTTCAAGACTATTTACAGCTTCTGTTTCATCAGAGCCTTCAGCGGAGATTTTAATTTCTGCACCTTGTCCAACACCAAGAGACATTACTCCCATTATGGATTTAAGGTTTACTTTTTTATCTTTGAATTCTAAAAATACTTCAGAATCAAATTTACTTGCTGTTTGTACTAATAATGTAGCTGGTCGAGCATGAATACCAGTCTCTGCTATTACTTTAAATTGTTTTTCAACCATTGAAAATCAAACTCCTTTATGATGTGAATTATTGTTTAATTGATACTAATAGACTATAAAGAAAAAATTCTTCCCTACTTCATTAAATTAAATCATAAAAACCATTTTAGTCAACTAACGCGTAATATGACTAAAAATTAATATAGTTAAGTTTTGGGTTAACAACCTTATTTTCTCCCAAACAGATAAATAAATGTATATAGACTTAAATAGAAAAATACATGATATGTTCAAAGATATTTCACATTCTATTCGAATACTTACACAAATTAATTGTAAATTTATGTTAGAATTAATTTACAAATAACAATAATTTAATGGTGATAATGATGTTATATAAAAGAGAAGAACCGTTTAGATTTCACTTTCAGACTCCTATTCCCGCTACCTTTAAAATATGCCAATTAGATCAATTGGGAAAAGGATCTAATCTAGGTTTGGCTCAAGTTTTGGACGTAAGTCCTAATGGCTTGAGAATGAAAACGCTATTTGATTTACCATTGAAAGAAAAGAATTTCTTATTAGAATTTAATTTTAAGATAAACGAAAAACAAATACGAATACTAGGGAATATAGTTTGGAAAAAAAGAGAAGGTTCTTCCTTTACTTATGGAATTATTGGGAGAGAAGACGAAGAAACGAAGCATGAATTAATTGAAGAATTAAAGGAATTGTCAAGAAACTCTCAACGTAAGTTGCGACAATAAGAGGAAAAAGAATAAAGAAAGGGTGGCTAAAAAGCCACCCTTTCTTTATTCTTTTAGATTTTTCAAAACATTCCACACGAATGTTAAGACCCCAAGAACCGTTAACGTTGCACCTACCGCTATCCCTACTAGAATAGATTGATTTTCAGTTGTTACAAGTATAGCAAGTGATATCATCATAATTGGTAATCCAATATTATGGAGCCAAAAATGTACGTTTGCAAAACGATTATTACTTAAAGATGGAAAAAGATGATAAATGATTCCTGCAAGAGTCAAGGCAGTCCACCCTAATAAATTGATATGGACATGAACTGGAGTTAATACATAAGAATGAGAAATTGACATGTAGTACCCTAACAAAATTCCAATGGCAAAGTAGACAACTGAAATTTTAATCAGACGTATTCCCATTTTATCACTCCTTGGATAATGTTCATCATTCTTTAACAATATATGAACATATCCATTTACCTAGAACTTTCGAATCATTTTTATATCTAATAAAACGTTATTCTTCGTATATCATTTTTTTCGTCATTCCGCCATCAATTATTATATTTTCACCATTCACAAAATCATTTTTAGGATCACATAAAAAAATGCAAGCTCTAGCTATATCTTCTGGTTTACCAACACGATTTGATAAATGTTGGGTGTGGTCCTTTAATTTCAGTTGGTCATAATTTTCTGTTTCAATCCATCCTGGACTAATACAATTGACAGTAATTGAAAATGGGCTTAATGTGGTTGCTAATGCATGAGTTAATGACACAATCCCTCCTTTAGAAGCACTATAAGCTTCTGTATTAGGCTCCGCCATAAACGCCCTAGTTGAAGCGATATTTACGATTTTTCCGCCACCATTTTTCATGAATTTAGCAGCTTCTAAAGAGCTAAAGAAAAATCCTTTTAAATTGGTGTCTATCACATCGTCCCAAATTTCACTTGTCATTTCCCAAAAGGAGTGAAACTTAGATATTCCTGCATTGTTAATTAAAATATCAATACTTCCAAATAATTCGATCGTATCATTCATTAATTTCTTAATATCATCAGGATTTTTCACATTAATTTTTTTAAACTCAGCTATCAACTGCTCTTTTCTAAGTTCATCTCTTAAGTTATGTCCCTTTTCCTCGTTTACATCTACAATGACTAAGTTTGCACCTAATTCCGCAAAATGACGAACAATAGATTTCCCAATTCCATTTGCTCCACCTGTTACAATAACTGTTTTCCCGCTAAAACTCATCGTTTCACCTTCTAAATAATAATGTATGTAAAAAGGACGGCTAGTTGTTAACCGTCCTTTCTAAAAATTATATCAAAATATTTTAACTTCTATAACAATCTATTCTCCTTAGGATCAATCAGTTTTTTCAGAAAAATAGTATTATTACACCAATTATCTTGCAAATCGATGGTTACCAATTGTTACCGTTACTGGACGGGACAATATCCACTTACTTTCAGCTGTTTTTGGGTTGTAGAAAAATAGTGATCCCTTTCCTTGTCCTCTAAAAGCTAAAGCTTCATTAACAGCCTTTTTCGAAGCAGCATCAGCAGGAAGATTAATTTGACCATTTTGAACAGGTGTAAATGCATAGTGTCCATTGGAAATTTGATAAATAACTGACTTTATGGAATTCGGAAAATTTGGACTTGAAACTCTGTTTAATATTACCGTAGCAACAGCAACCTTACCTGCATAAGGTTCACCAACTGCTTCAGCATGAACTAGACGGGCCATTAGATCTTTATCTGTAGATGAAATAGAAGAATTAGGAATTACTAGATTTTGACCTGATAATAAATAAGAATTAGTGGTGTTGTTTGCTTGCATTAATGTTTTAACAGGAATTCCGTACTTAACTGCAATCTTCCAGTACGTCTCACCAGATTGAACTTTATGGGACGTTGTTGCTGCCTCAGTTTGATGATTCATAGTAAACGCGGACATTGATAGGATTAATCCAGCTGCCATTACTAGTTTTTTTAATTTTTTCATTTGTATTACCTCCTAGTAGTTTAGCTCGTTTCGCTATTACTAGACTACCAGTTGTAATATTTCTGTTCATTGTCCAAAAAGTGGTAATATCAATCTAGTTACATTTAACCTAGACGGGTAAACAACCCATTCGTTTATAAGAAATTATTACCAATGTATTGAAATAACCTAAAAAAATACAAACATAGAAATGATAGGATCTAATTTTACAATGTATTTCAATCTTGTTACTTTGACTTTGATCAGTAATAGGCGTTTATTAAACAATATCCATTCTTTAATCCTTATTTAACTACGAGGAACTTCTATATAATGATAAACAACTGCTCCCCCACGCTGAGCAATTCCTCTGAAATGTTTGAAGTCCTCTCTTTTAACAATTACTTTACGAAATTCTAAAAACTCTTCTTTCGAGACGTAATACTCATTTAACACTCCATTTTTTAATTGGTCTAATCGTTCATTTATTAAATTTTCATCCAACTTCATCACCTGCTATACTATTTATTAGATCTAATTGTAGATTATCACATTTCTTATTAATATCTATAACATATAGGCAAATCAACTCTTTTTAAAATTTTCTGATAAATCGGTGTAATTTATTTCGAATTTATGTTAAAATATTCTAAAACTTTGACAATTTGTTGAATGTTATCGTTTGCATTTTTTTCAAATGATTGAAAATTCTTTACGAAAATAACATTTTAGTGCAAACTGATAATATTGTAATAGGCAAATAAAGGAGAGGAAATGGTTGAAAAAAGCAGAAGTTGGTAATGTCATCGAATTTAGAGAAGGCTTACAAGGTATTGTAGAAAAAGTTAATGAAAACTCTGTTATCGTTGATCTCACCTATATGGATAATTATCGTGATTTAGAACTTGACCAACGTACCGTCGTAAACCATAAAAACTATAAAATTATTAAAGAAAAAGCAATTTAAAGAGATTGAAATAGTATCATCAAAATAAACAAGCATACTCTGCTTGTTTATTTTTGTATATTCTGAATGGTATCCGATTCGATTATTTTTAACCTACTCTCATTTGATAATTCCATTTCCAACATATATTCTGCTACTGACTTCGCTTTTACAGGGCGATATTTTCTTAACCTTCCTTGTAATAATCCTTTCTATTCATTATTTCTCCTCCTCTTTATTTATTTCAAAAAAAATGTTTGTTTCTATTCATTATGGGTAAAGTAGTAGGTATCGTCTAAAATCTACTAAAATACGGATAGGTTTAGTATAGAATAGAACAAAGCTGACAGTGAGGTAAACTCACTGTCAGCTCTTACTATTATTCTTTTTCTGGATTTGCTCCATTTGCAAGTTCTTTAAATGAATTTATTTTACCATGGGGATTTTGGTCCTGTTTACGGACAGTCCAAGCTCTTTCCTTCTCTCTTTTTGCTTTGGTCATGTAACCATCATCCTTTCTCTGTTATTGCATTAGTATTTACTAAAATGCTAATGGCACATATAAAGACGAATTTTAGTAAACAATCATAGCTTAAACATTTTTAATTCTTTTTATTAGAATTTATTTAGAATCCATGACCCTATCTTCCAATGCTTTTTGGTTAAAATAATAAGAAAGGAGTTTATTTTTAAATAACTTGTAACTCTTTCCAACTTTTATCGTCAAATTTAGTAGAACTACTTCATAGTCAAATCGGGAGGGACCAATATGAAAGTTTACATACAATTATTAACATTATTTACCGTTATCGTTCTGTTAGTCTCTGGTTGTGGTTCTACCTCTGAGAAAAAAATGGACCAAACTAATGGAGTAAAAGGAGATATTACTCAAGACAATGGATTCACATCAAAAAGTGAACATAATCACAATGGCGATAGTTCCGATGAACACATCCGTATTCTTGAACAAAATCTTATTTATAAGGAAAAAGGAATCGAAAAAAAGGAAACAGCCTTTCTAAAATATAGTGATAATCAAGATTTTTCTATCTATGTATTACCCGATTTTGAATTATCTGCTGAAGAGCCTTATAAGGATATTCTATATTTGCATGAAAATGGTTCCATTTTTATGAGAATAGAATTATTACCTAATGACGTTGACTGGAATCTTGTAAAAGAAGAAACAAACTCACAATTAATGGCTGTCTCTTCAGATATTCGAACCCAAACTGCCACGGAAGATGACTTTTTTAAAGATGTAACAATCCTAGAAGCTAGTAATGAAAAGGACATCGTTACTTCCTATTTAATAAATAATGAAGATTTACAAATGAAACTTACAATGTTTACAACAAAAGAGGAAGACTATCGCGATGTATTTTTACAAATGGCAAAAACAATCATGAAAGAGACAAACAAGAAGGCTGGATAAAGGGATTAACCTCTTTATCCAGCTTGTTTATTTTGGTAATGGCTTCATCCACAATATTATAAAAAAAAGCAAACTGATGTATCCAAATAGCGGATATAGGTACGAAAGTAAAGTACTATAATCGATTAAACTAATGAAATAAGTAACCATAAATATAATGGAAACAATTAAAATGCTAGGTAAAGGTATATACCGTTTTAATTGGCGTTCTAACCCAAAAATATTGCCTATCACGGAGGTAAAAATTTCACCATAAATGATCAAGACAAAAATCCAATAAAACCCAGAGGCAATATTTTTCATAATAACTGCCATTGGAATTTCATATGTTTCAAGATTAGGCAACATGACAAGCGTTATATGGCTCGATATCAAAATTAAAGTTAATGCAATACCACCTAGAATTCCACCCCATCTAATCGTACGGTCATCCTTAATTTCAGAGGCTACAGGAACTAATACGGCTTGTGCTAATCCTAAATTTAAAGCCGAATATGAAAACGGAGTAATGACCGTTTTCCATCCATCTTCTACAAAAGGGATGTATAGAAAATCCTCTAAAAAACTGGGCATTCTCATGGATAATACCATTAACATAAAGCTAAATGTAATCATCATTGGAACGACAAAGGTATTGACTGCAAATATACCTTTTATCCCAACGAGCATAACGATAAAAGACAAAACTATCGTGATTATTATTCCTATTATTTTATCCATTCCAAGCTGTTCCTCAAAAATGGCACCAGCCCCTGATAACATAACTGCACATACACCTAAAAGCATAAATAACATTAAAATATTGATGAACATTCCTATATATTTTCCAAACAAATATTCATTAAATTCCTGATAAGAGTTTGCACCGATTTTTGCAGCTGTTCGCATTAATTTAGTTCCTAAAAAAATGAGTAGATATCCGCTCATTAAAATACTTATAAATCCAAAAAAGCCAAATCGGGAAAAAAACTCAACAATTTCTCTTCCAGTTGCAAAGCCAGCACCAACTACAGTTCCTACATATACTGCAGCGATTTGAAAGGCAGCTCCCCAATTCGTTTTCACTAAATCTCCTCCTTCCTATTCATATATATGAAGGAAAGGACAAACAATGACGAGCATTTTTGCTCCACTTAACATTTCCTTATACTTCCATTAGCAAAATACTTGAAAGTCAAAAAAGGTCAAAGTATACTGTGATTGTAAAGGTCAACAATAGTCAAACTATTATTGAACCCACTCTATCTTCAATACTAATTTTTATTATATATACTACTTCACATTATCTATCGAATGGGAGGAATAGAAAATGATGTGTCAAAACTGTCATGAGAAAAGAGCAAATTACCAAGTACATTTTAATTTAAATGGTAATCAGCAAAACTACCATTTATGTCACGATTGTTACCAAAAACAAAAAGAAAGTATGAAGACACCTTTTGGTTTTAATGGCAACTCATATTCAAATTTCCCAATTGAAGATTTCTTCTTCAAGAATACACACCAGCCATCTTTATTTGAAAACAATACGACATCAGAAGAAAACCAAAAAAAACCTTCTTCAAAAGGAAACGGCTTTTTAAATCAATTTGGTCGAGATTTGACTCATATTGCTAAAACTGGACTAATCGACCCTGTTATTGGACGTGATGAGGAAATTAATCGCGTTATTGAAATTTTAAATCGTCGTAATAAAAATAACCCAGTATTAATTGGTGAACCTGGTGTTGGGAAAACCGCTATTGCAGAAGGATTAGCCTTAAAAATCGCTGAAGGTTCAGTACCAAAGAAACTATTGAATAAAAGTGTTTATTTATTAGATGTTGCTTCTTTAGTTGCAAATACTGGTATTCGTGGTCAATTCGAGGAAAGAATGAAGCAATTAATTTCTGAACTCCAACACCACAAAAATATTATCTTATTTATCGATGAAATTCATTTACTAGTAGGTGCAGGATCTGCTGAAGGATCAATGGATGCTAGCAATATATTAAAGCCAGCTCTGGCACGTGGTGAATTACAAGTAGTAGGAGCAACAACCTTAAAAGAATATCGTATGATTGAAAAAGACCCAGCGCTTGAAAGAAGATTTCAACCTATTCAGGTGCAAGAACCAACTCCTGAACAAGCGATTGATATCTTAAAAGGTATACAATCAAAGTATGAAAAGTATCATGAAGTGAAATTTTCAGAAGACGCAATTAAAGCATGCGTAACTTTGTCTCATCGTTATATTCAAGACCGTTTCCTTCCTGATAAAGCAATTGATTTAATGGACGAAGCCGGCTCAAAATTAAATCTATTAACAAGTGAAACCGATTTTACTCATATCGAAAACCGATTAAAAGAGATTAATACTGAGAAGGAAGCAGCTTTACAAAATGAAGATTATGAACGAGCTGCCACTCTTAGAGATGAGGAGGCAAAGTTAGAAAAAGCCATACAAGAAAAACAACTTTCCAGTGAGGCGATTGTCGAAGCATCACTGATTGCAGAAATTGTACAGATAAAAACGGGAATCCCAGTTGGAAAATTGCAACTAGACGAGAGTATAAAGATGAAAAACCTTGAAGAAAATTTAGGAAAAAAAGTAATTGGACAGGAAGATGCAGTAAAAAAAATTGCGAAGGCCATTCGAAGAAGCCGTGCAGGTTTAAAATCAAAATCTCGACCAATTGGTTCTTTCCTATTTGTAGGACCAACAGGGGTTGGGAAAACAGAATTAACCAAAACTCTTGCGGAAGAGTTGTTTGGTTCAAAAGAGGCTATGATTCGTCTAGATATGAGCGAGTTTATGGAAAAACATAGTGTATCTAAGCTTATTGGTTCACCTCCAGGTTATATTGGGCACGAAGAATCAGGACAACTAACAGAAAAAGTTCGCAGAAATCCATATTCCATCATCCTTTTAGATGAAATTGAAAAGGCACATTCAGATGTTCAACATATATTCCTCCAAATCCTTGAGGATGGCCGTTTGACAGATAGTCAGGGCAGAACAGTTAGCTTTAAGGACACAGTAATTGTGATGACAAGCAATGCTGGTGTTGGAGTAAAGAATATAAAGGTTGGCTTCGGACAAAATGAATCATATTCAGAAGCAAGTGTCCTAGACTCTCTAAGCCACTACTTTAAGCCTGAATTCTTAAACCGTTTTGATAATATCATTGAATTTAAATCTTTAGAAAAGAAACATCTTTTGAACATTGTCGATTTAATGTTAGGAGAATTAATTGAAACATTAAAAGAACAAGATGTAACCTTATCCATTTCTGATGGTGTAAAAGAAAAAATTGCCGAACTAGGATATCATCCATCATTCGGTGCTCGTCCATTACGTCGTGTTATTCAAGAACATCTCGAAGATAAGATTGCCGATACTTTACTCGATAACCCTGAAATGAAAAACTATGCAATTAAATTGATTGACAGCAATATCATTATCGAAGCATAAAAAGGAACTAAAAACCAGTGAAGCTAATCATGCCTCACTGGTTTTATGTTTATAATTTTTGGTCGTCAACTGAATTTAACCAGTTTTCAATTTCACCAACAACTGACTCCACACATCCATCTTGGAATGGAGAAATCAAGCCTGCTTCCTCCGCTAGTTTTGTGAAAGATAGACTTCCACCTAGCTGACAAAGGTGAGCGTAGTCCTTCCAAGCTGCTTCTTGATCTTCACGTGATTTCTTCCAGAATTGGAACGCACATATTTGAGCTAGTGTATAGTCGATATAATAGAATGGTGAATTATAGATATGACCTTGACGTTGCCAAAATCCACCGTTTTCTAAGTACTCATTACCATCATAATCTTTATGTGGTGAGTATTTTCTTTCAATTTCGCGCCAAGCCTGTTTTCTTTCTTTCGGTGTTGCTTCTGGATTTTCATAAACCCAATGCTGGAATTCATCTACAGAAACACCATATGGTAAGAATAACAATGCCCCACTCAAATGAGCAAACTTGTATTTATCAGTATCTTCCTTAAAGAAAAGATCCATCCATGGCCAAGTAAAAAATTCCATGCTCATGGAATGAATTTCACAGGCTTCAAATGTTGGCCAATTATATTCTGGAATTTCAAAATGACGACTTGAATACACCTGGAATGCATGACCTGCTTCATGTGTTAAAACATCAATGTCTCCTGATGTTCCATTAAAATTAGAAAAAATAAATGGGGCCTTATACTCATCTATGTAAGTACAGTAACCACCACCAGCTTTTCCTTTCTTTGCGACAAGATCCATTAAGTTGTTGTCTTGCATAAATCGGAAGAATTCTCCAGTTTCTTTTGAAAGCTCTTCATACATCTTTTGACCATTCTCAATGATCCATTCAGGGCTTCCTTTTGGAGTAGCATTACCACTATCAAATTTAAAGCCTTCATCGTAATATTTTAAACTGTCTAAACCAATACGTTGACGTTGACGCTCTTTTAATTTTGTTGCTATTGGAACGATAAATTCCTTTACTTGATTACGGAAATTCGCAACCATTTCCGCATTATAGTCCGTACGACTCATTCTATAATAACCTAATTCAACAAAGTTTTTATATCCTAATTTTTGAGCAATCTCTGTACGTACCTTGACTAACTCGTCATAAATTTGGTCAAACTTCTCTTCATTTTCTTTGAAGAAACCAAACTTTGTTTCACTTGCTAATTTTCTCATTTCACGATCCTTTGATTCAGTAAAAGGATCTAATTGAGCTAGTGTTCTTTCTTCCCCTTCAAATTGAATTTTTGCAGAAGCCACTAGCTTTGTGTATTCAGTT
>DASQIV010000119.1:0-2516 GCA_035631415.1 Pseudoneobacillus sp.
TGGGTAAAAGTTATTGTGCTAGGAATAGTTTCTTATATTACTTACTATATCTGGTCCATTCCAAGTAAAACGAGAGCAGAAGAAATATCTAAATAATGATGAGGTAGGAATAATTTATTCCTCCTCATTTTTAATTTTTACGCTCTCTTGTTGATCCATTCTTTCGAGGATCTTTCGTTTTCGATACAGCATATCACCGGTCTCGGCTATATCCTTAATCATGCTTCGATTGGTGTATGCACCGAAGATGAGTCCGGCAACAGGGATGAGTTGAAATAATTTTTTCCAACCAAACTGATCACGGTAAGAAAAAATAACTTCTCGCCAGCCTTGCAGCTGTGATATTGCCTCTTTCGAACGATTTTCTTTTTGATAATAAGTTGAAAGATCGTTCAAAATAGATTCCTTACCAACAATATCAGATGAAGTAAATTGCAAGCATTTAATAATAAAAACTCTTTCATTTTTATCATTAGGATCATAGCCGTAAACTATGGCAATTTCCTGAAGTGTTTTGAGTGACAAACCTAAGAGGGCAGGTATATCGATTGCAAGTGTAAATAAGCCTCCAAATCCCGTTGAAGCACCTTGGATAGCAGCAACTTTAACTCGTTTATCTTTAATTTGCTGTGAAATGACTTTCATCTCCTTCAAGGGGATTTTTCCAATATCATCTTTGCTGTCAATGGATCTACCTAATTGGCTTTCAAACATCTTTATTATATTTTGTTCATTCACTAAATATTTTCCGCCCGTTTGTAGATAACTTCCTATTTCATCTAATAATAAGCCGATTTTATCATGGATGAGTTTAGGGGTAATTTTATCCAAAACTTTAAACGGTAGGCGGCCTAAACGTTCCCAAAACCAAAGACCACGTTGATCTGCTTCCCATTTCTCAATTATTGAGAGCTCTTCATATAATTCCTTCTTCGTTTCCACTAGGTTTATTCACTCCTTGATAATGAAAAACTGTCTCAAAATAGAGACAGTTTCTGTATTACTTAATCATATCTGATTGAACGTAATGATATAAAAGCTTTGCCGTATTCTCAATCGAGGATTGGTGAGTACGTTCAAATGCATGTGAAGAATCAATTCCTGGTCCGATTAGGCCATGGACAATATCATGTCCGGACCGAATGGCAGCTGAAGCATCAGATCCATAAAAAGGATATAAATCCACTTTATATTCAATATTGTTTTGCGTACAAAGTTGAATTAATTTTTTTCGCATTTCATAGTGATATGGGCCACTAGCGTCTTTTGCACAAATGGATACGGTATATTCATCCGTTGACTGTCCGTCACCCATAGCCCCCATATCAACTGCTAAGTATTCTATGGTTTCAGGTGTAATATTAGAATTACCGCCATATCCAATTTCTTCGTTATTTGATATCAGGAAATGTGTGGTATACGGTAAAGTAATATTTTCGGATTTTATTTGCTTCATAAGCTGCAACAAAATGGCTACACTAGCCTTATCATCTAAATGCCGCGATTTAATATAACCGTTTTCTGTAATTTCAACTCTTGGGTCAAAAGAGACGAAGTCACCAACCTCAATGCCAAGAGAGCGTACCTCGTCAGAACTATGTACTTTTTCATCAATACGAACTTCGATATTATCTATATTTCGTTCAGCTTTCCCCGCATCTTTATAGACGTGTACAGACTGTTGATGCATTAATATGGTTCCAGTAATGATTTTACCGGTCGCTGTTTCAATTTGACAGTATTCGCCTTCAATGGAATTATACTTAAAGCCACCAATTAAATCGATTTTTAAACGTCCACTTGGTTTGATTTCTTTAACCATAGCTCCAAGTGTATCAACATGAGCTGTTAACATTCGATGGTGTTGTGTATCATTTCCTGGAAGTGTTGCAATTAAACCACCTTTACGGTTTCTTTTGGTTTCAATATTGTACGCTTTTAAAAATTTCTCAACGTATTCAATCACTTTATTTGTATTGCCAGAAGGACTTGGAATCGAAACGATTTCTTTGATTAAGTTCATCGTTTCAAACGTATTTTGATATGACATGATTTAACCCCTTTTCTAAAATGAATGCAAGCTATTACGATAGATAAATTATACAATTATTATTGAGGAAAATGCGAAATTTAGATAAACAGAATAAAATTTAATCGTAATCTAAAAAACAGACAAAGCAAACTAGAAGCTTTGTCTGTTTTTATTTCCGTCTTTTTCCCCACCAACCTTTAATTCGAAAAAAGAACATGATCGAAAGACCAAGGCACACCATTAAGGTTAGTGCATAGAAATAGCCGTTTTTCATCCGTAGTTCTGGCATATTTTCAAAGTTCATTCCATATAGACCTGCAATAAAGGTCATTGGAATAAAGATAACACTAACAAGGGTAAGAGTTTTCATAATAGCATTAGTATGATCAGACTTTAGTGATATTTGTAAATTGAAAATTCCATTCAAATTTTCTTTGAAAGCATCAAAGGCACTAGTAACACGAGAAAAATTTTCTTTTAAGTC
>DASQIV010000120.1:0-2980 GCA_035631415.1 Pseudoneobacillus sp.
AGTTGAGCATAAATCATGATAAGTCGAGCATAAACCATACTTTTTATCGTGTTCCCTCTCAAAAGTTGATCTTTTTTCAAAAAAGTGCATCTAAAGTGTTTAAAAATCAATCATTTCATAAAAAAACACACAATTTTTCCAAAAAAACGAAGAAAAAAATCAACTTATCAAAACCGATTCAGTCAGGATCGGTTTTTTGCATTCAATCTGCTCACTCAGAAATGAAATCTCTTCCAAAATAAAGTAAACTAGTAGTGAATCTTCTCCAAGGGGGCTGCTTTTTTGACATTAGGTCCACGTATATTAAAGACGGGAATATCCGTTGCACTGGCATTATTTATTTGTACCATTTTTCAACTTGAGCCAGCTGTATTTGCCGGAGTTGCGGCCATTTTTACGGTTCAACCCTCCATCTATCGTTCATGGAAGCAAGTGCTAGATCAATTAAAAACGAATACGCTCGGAGCGGCGATTGCCCTTTTTATGATTTATTTTATCGGTAGAGATCCATTTACGATTGGGATTGTCATGATTATTGTCATTATGATTTGTATGAAAATGAAAATGGAAAACTCCATTTCGTTAACTCTAGTTACAGTTTTAGCCATTATGATGGCACCTGCCCATGAGGATTTTACTTTTGCCATCAATCGTTTTGTGATCATATTAGTCGGAATGGCTTCAGCCTTTCTAGTAAATCTTTTCATTCTGCCACCGAAATATAAAAACAATTATAAAGAAAAGGTACATACTGTTTTTCGAAATATGTCTCTTCTAATGCGTACGGCGATTTCAAATGAGATGACCGAAAAATCCTTTCAAGCTGATTCGGGAAAATTAAAAGAGGATATAAAAAAATTAGAAGAAATTTTTAATATTTTAGATGAAGAGAGAGGGAAAATGTCTAAATTAAACCCTCAGGATGTCCGAGAACTTGTTGTTTTTAAACAGATGCTCAAATCCTTACAGCAAGGATCTGAAGTATTAGAAGTCATCGAAGAACATTATTTTCAAAGTGCAAATGATGACAAGGAAAATCTTTTATTTGATAACCAATTAGAAGAACTAACAAAATATCATGAATTGATACTTTTAAAATTTGATCAAAAAATAAAAAAAGAAGACGAGTTAACAGATAGCATCATTAGTGAAAGTGGATTATTTTTAGAAAAAGTCATGGATATTTATCGTGATGACCGCGGACAAAAATTACGTCTTGTCGTTATAGGATCGTCTATCTTTGAATATGCCTTTCAATTAAAGAGACTTGATCAACTAATTGACCATTATATGAAAAAGACACCTAAAAAAGCTTAAGCATTCAGGGCTTAAGCTTTTTTTGTAGATTCTGTTTTAGTCATCCACTTTCTTCTTTTTTTCTTATCGTTTAACCATTTCAGACCATTTTGAGTTAATAGAATAGCAGATACAATAATCCCGCTAATGGTTACGATTAATGCTATATATTCAAAAACTGAATATGTCCACATTTTTTCCCAATTGATATCTCCTTTCAAATCATAAATGACTAGGTTCATTCCAAAAATTCCACCGATTACGGTATACAATGTTAAGGTAACAAGGAGAAAGTTATTGTTTTTAGAAGAAGTTTTTTCTTGGTATTTATACAAGTTAATTAGTGTTTTCTGCGCATCTTCATATAGAGTTTCAACCATAAATTTTCTCCGTACTTCTTTAAAAACATCTTCTCCCTGGGAATGGTTTGTTAAAGGGACAAAATAATAGTTTGCAGTAAACGAATGGATTCGATGGATCAACTCTTCAATATCATCCACATCTTGTTCGATATGGATAATCGAATAATCATTTTCTATTTTTAAAAGCACCATTTTATGGAATAAATTAAGTAGTAGACCATAATAATATTCCCCATAAAATTGACCCTTTAATTTATCCGTTATTTCCTTATTATCTTTGCTCACACACGTAAAACCCTGCTTTTCAAACAAATAATAGGTTTTAGGGGCCCATCTTTTAAAAGCGTTTTCTCTCAAATGACGATTCATATACGAAGCATTATTCGCACTTACGTAGGGGAATCCGTTTTCGTCTAATCCATCTAATTTACCAGCACGAAACACATCAACATGTTCCAGATTTACGTTCGAATCAAATTGGAAAAAAGATTGAACAAACATTCGATCTGTTCCTAACAAAGGATAAAATTCATTGCAATAAGTCGTTTCTTTAAATGGAATTACCTCTGATAAATGCGGGAATAACGATTCAAATATAAAATCAGCTACTTGATTATAGGATTTGTCCTGAAAATGAACCATTACATAGACATCACTTGAACTTTGTGGCTGTAATACTCTAAACCTGGAGGCAAATTCAATCGATTCCGAGAAGGTGATTTTGGAGTCAGAGATCATCTCCAATCTTATCGTTAAGAATCCGAGTTCAAATGGACAAAGGGTTACATCTAATGAGTGTATCTGAAACGGAATATTCACTAACTCAGTCAATAATCGACCACTTACGTTCATTGATTTTGAAAACCTATGGAAGCCTGTCTGATCCAATGAGTTTGGGAAAAGAATTCGATTGGTAAAAGGGGGAAAATAATGAACAAGATCACCATGGGAAACATGGCTATCACCATAATACTTTGTTTCCTTTCTTAAATCTTTCAATTTAAAATACTTATATCCTTGATTGTGAAGAGAGGACACGGTTTCATCAATACTTTCCTTTTTTAAGGAAAAAGGTAGGATAAATTGATGCATACATTGTTCTATCTCTTTTTCTATTAATTTCATGCTTTCTCCTCACTTCCCTTTTTAATATTCATACTTGTCTTTACCCTATTCCCCATTCACTTGAACCTTATTTCCAACGAAAAAATGAAATTCAGAATATTTGAATAAAAAAATAATTAAATGGGCAAGACTGTATAAAAAAGTGATAGGGAAGGGAAGAGGGGCTTTGATTCAAGTGAAGGTATTTGATCATGAAC
>DASQIV010000121.1:0-3986 GCA_035631415.1 Pseudoneobacillus sp.
TTATAGACATTCTAATACAAGGAGGTGTTCCATGTGGACAGAAAGAATCGACAAAAGATGCCAGATTTCGATAGTCTCGATGACCGTTTAATTGCTGAACAGCCTAGTACACCTATGCTTGTAATAAAGACGAATTTAGATCCAAAGGATGTTACCGAAGAAAATCCTTATTTATCAGATGGTTCAAAACAAGAAACGAATAAATTTCGTGATTTTTTTGAAGGTGACTCCTAGGTTGAGTCACTTTTTCTGTTTAAAAATAAATAACACAAAGGAGAATGATGATGGAAGCAGTTATTCCCGAACCCTTTACCTTTGAAGCTGGTGAAAAAGCAGTACTTCTCTTACATGGATTTACTAGTAATTCATCAGATGTGCGTATGTTAGGGAGATTTTTAGAAAGTAAAGGCTTCACTTGTCATGGTCCACAATATAAAGGACATGGAGCTTCTAGCCCGGAGGAGTTAGCAAACTCTACCCCTAATGATTGGTGGCAAGATGTTTTATCAGGGTATCAGTTTTTAATTGAAAAGGGATATAGAAAAATTGCGGTAGCAGGAATTTCTCTCGGCGGAGTCCTTGCCTTAAAGCTTTCGATGGAAAAGCAAGTTGTAGCCGTTATTCCAATGTGTGCTCCAATGCGCTTTAATCAAAATTCTACGTTGACAGAAATGGTTCTTTCTTACGCCAGAAATTATAAAAAATACGAAGGAAAAACAGAAGAACAAATCCAAAAGGAATTAGACGATTTAATAAGTAATCCTATTCCTGCCGTGAACGGTCTACTAGATTTAGTATCAGAGGTTAAAGGCAATCTATTAAAGGTTGAGGCACCCGTCCACATTATTCAAGGCAGAAAAGACAATGTAATAGATCTAAAAAGCCCTGAACTAATTTATCAACAGATAAGATCTACTGAAAAGACGATTAATTGGTACGAGGAATCTGGACATATAATCACTCTTGAAGAAGAAAGAAATAAACTAGAAGAGGATATTTATCAATTTTTAGAAACGCTAAAGTGGACAGATGAATCCAATCTATTAGTGGATATAAAGGATACAGAATCACCACAAATTTGGTGGTAAAATAAAATTTTTTTCACCTACAGCTACAACACTGTAAGCGTTTACTATGTTTTTTTTTCAAAAAAACATGATTGACAGAAAAATATCTTGGGATTATGATACGTCTTAGTTAAATAATTACATAATTCAAACTTATCAAGAGCGACTGAGGGATTAGGCCCTATGACGTCCGGCAACCTCCTTTTTTGGAACGGTGCCACTTCCTACAGAATGATTTCATTCTGAAAGATAAGTCGTATACATTGTTTACGATGCCTCTTTCTGATGAAAGAGGCTTTTTTATTTTTCAAATCTGATACTCGGGAGGTAATAAAGGGATGATTCGGATTGAAAATCTCGTGAAGAAATACAAAACAAAGAACGGTACGGTGGTAGGGGTTAATGATGTTAGCTTAACCATCAATAAAGGAGAAATATACGGAATTGTTGGTTATAGTGGAGCCGGGAAAAGCTCCCTTCTTCGTTGCTTAAACCTACTTGAAAAGCCGACATCGGGAAAAATCTATATAGACAATTTTGAATTAACTTCTTTAAACGAAAAGGATTTACGCGCTGCAAGGCAAAAAATTGGTATGATTTTTCAACACTTTCATCTTGTTTCCTCAAAAACGGTATTTGAAAATGTGGCCTTTGCCCTAAAGGCAGCACATAAATCCAAAGCGGAAACTGAGAATAGAGTAACAGAATTACTAAAGTTAGTTGGTCTTTCCGAAAAACGAGATGTATATCCAGCTCAGCTCAGTGGTGGACAAAAGCAACGAGTGGGAATTGCTAGAGCCCTTGCGAATAATCCACATGTCTTACTATGCGATGAAGCTACATCTGCTCTCGACCCTAGTACAACAAAATCCATTCTATCTTTACTGAAAAAAATAAATAAAGAGCTTGGATTAACCATTGTTTTAATCACTCATGAAATGGATGTAGTCAAAGATATATGTGACCGAATTGCCGTAATGGAAGATGGTCAAGTAGTAGAAGAAGCTCCTGTTTATGAAGTTTTCGCAAATCCGAAACAGCCATTAACAAAAGCCTTTATTAATAGTGTTCTCCATTTTGAGTTACCAGAACATTTGCTAGAAAGTAGAAAAGGCACCATTATCAAAATTCAGTTTAAAGGATTGGTTGCAGAGGAATCGGTTGTTTCTGATATGCTTCAACAATTCAAGGTCACTGGGAACATTCTTCACGGGAAAATTGAATACATCCAAGAAACACCTTTGTGAATTTTTATTATGGAGTTGTCGGGTGAGAAAAACGAAGTCATTCGTGCCATTGAATACATAAAGGTACGAACAAACAACCTGGAGGTGGTCATAGATGCTGCTTGATTCAATCATTGAGATACTCCCGGATTTAAATAAAGCCTTTTTTGAGACCATTTATATGGTCCTCATTTCATTAGGTGTAGCCATAATTATTGGTTTACCTCTAGGAGTTTTACTATTCGTTACTGACCGTGGTTTATTTTTACAAAATAGGCCAACTAAAATCCTTTCTGGATTTTTGGTCAATACGATTCGCTCGATTCCATTTATTATTCTTTTAGTAGCACTATTACCATTAACGGATTTAATTGTGGGAACAACGATTGGTCCTAGCGCTGCTACCGTTTCTCTTTCAGTAGCTGCAATTCCTTTTCTTGCTAGAATCGTAGAAACCTCTTTACGTGAAATAGATAAAGGTGTGGTTGAGGCAGCAGTTGCTGTGGGTGCGACACCGTGGATGATTATTAAAGATGTATTACTTCCAGAGGCTCGTCCTGGTATCGTTCAAGGGATTACGCTTACAACAATTAGTCTTATTGGTTTTTCAGCTATGGCTGGAATCGTCGGCGGCGGTGGAATTGGTGATCTCGCTATCCGTTTCGGCTATTATCGCTACGATGAGACCGTTATGTATACAACTGTTTTCGTTTTAATTTGTTTAGTCCAGCTTATTCAACTGTCAGGCGATCAAATCGCCCGCCTTGTAGATAAGCGCTAATATATCGGGTGGTGTTTTACATACCACTCAATTCTTGTCATTATACTTAGGAGGAATTAGAAATGAAGAAGTTTTTATTATTATTTGTCTTAGTTTTATCTATTGGTGTTATTGCAGCTTGTGGCAATACAGAAAAGTCATCCTCTTCTTCAAAAGAACAAAAGGAAATAAAAATCGGAGCTACTGCAGGTCCATACAGCGACATGGTTTCAAAAGCAATCAAGCCATTACTTGAAAAGAAAGGCTATAAAGTAGAAGTGGTAGAATTCAGTGATTATATTCAACCGAATAAAGCCCTTGGAAATGGCGATATCGACGCTAACCTTTTCCAACATAAAATTTACATGGAAAACTTTGCAAAAGAAAACAACTTAGAACTATCTGAATTAGTAGTCGTTCCAACTGCACCAATGGGTATTTATTCTAATAAATATAGTTCATTAGACGAAGTGGCTGAAGGTAGCACGATTTCATTGCCAAATGATCCTGTCAATCTAGCACGTGCGTTAGGAGTTTTAGAGGATGCTGGATTAATTACATTAGATTCAAACGTTAACCCACTTACCGTTTCTGAAAAAGACGTGAAGGAAAATAGTAAAAATCTTAAATTCCAACCTATTGAAGCTGGTCAACTTCCACGTTCTGTTGATAGCGTTGACTTAGCTGCTGTACCAGGAAACTTTGCTTTAGCCGCAAAAATGGATCTTTTAGATGCTCTTGTACTTGAAGACATGCCAGATGATTATCGCAATCGTGTCGTTGTAAATACAAAAGATCTTGAAGCTACTTTTGCAAAAGACATTAAAGAAGCAGTCGAGTCTGCAGACTTTGAATCTACAATCGATGAGCAATTTAAAGGTTTCGGTAAGCCAGCATGGATGGCAAATCGTTAATAGTACTAGAAAAATCGAC
>DASQIV010000122.1:0-2404 GCA_035631415.1 Pseudoneobacillus sp.
TAGTTGGGCTTTACCTAACCAATCGGATAATGAGGTGGGCTATTGCGAAGTGGGGAACAGCGTTCAAAATACAAGGGATGTCAGATATTCGTTCACTTCCATTATTATTAATGATTTTATCTATTTTAATGTTTGTGTCTAGCCCACTTTCCAATTTTGTTTCTCGTTATCAAGAGTCACGAGCTGATAAGTATGCGATTGAAATGACTAAAGACCCTGAAAGTGCGATTACAGCCTTCCAAGAACTAACTCGTTCGGGGTTAAGCCAAGTGAACCCACCAATTTTAGTGAAACTATTTCGTTATGGTCATCCAACAATGCTTGAAAGGATATCTAGAATTGAAGAATTTGAAATAGAAAGCCGAAAGCAGAAATAAGAAAAAAAATAAAAAATAGGCTCACTTTATCAGTTATCTGAAGAAGTGAGCCCTTTTTCTATAGATCTTAGTAAAATGTTCTGTTTTAATCATCAATTTGTTTTAATCCTCCGAGTTATGAATCGGTTTTCTACTAAGTGCCGAAACGCTTATTGAGTTCATTAAGTTGCTCAGATAGATGCATAAAAACATCCTTTTGTCGTTGGTCAATCGCAGTATCGATTTGTTTATGAAGCTTTTCCTTCTCGGCATTGAGCTGGATTTCTCTTAAAAACATTTCAATGTATAAGTTTTGGACAAATGCTTCTTTTTCAAGCTGTCGATTCATAGCACCGGATTTCATTAAATTTGAATATGATTTATCCTTCATGTTCATCACCCCTGATGCTTTTTTATAGTATATGGAATTCGATGAACAATATCAACAAGAATTTATAATTTTCTGAAAATATTTTTTATGTCTATTTTCGTAACTTTTTATAAATTTTTAAAATAATTGAAATAGGAATGTTATGATGATTTCATATGAGGAAGGAGTTGAGTATTTTGAAAGATAAGATTATTGAGGAGTATGAAATCAATCCTTGCACTATGTTCATTATTCCGTTTGTCTACGGCAGTAAAATATATTCTAAGATTTATGAATTAGAGGATGAGATACTTTCACCATTTAAGCCAATGGAAATTATTAAAACAAGCTGTGAATTCTTTGGATCTAGCTACGAAGGCCGCAAAGAGGGAAGCAGAAAATTAACTGGGATTACTCATAAAGCCCCGATTGTTATTGACCCCACAAATTCTATCTATTTCTTCCCGACAACTTCTCCGAACCAACCTGAATGCATTTGGATTTCTCATGAACATGTGCTGCAATATCGCCAGACCACACCTAATCATACAAATGTTATTTTTCGTAATAAAACTATTTATGAAATACCTATTTCAACAAGATCATTTAATAATCAAGTCATACGTACAGCTCACTTAAGAACAAAATTAATGCAGAGAATGAATGAAATGGAAAGAAGGGCGTATTTTTATCTTCATACACCGAAGTACATGTCTGCTTCGGAAAATAAGGACGAGTATGGGAAATTTATGGTAAGAAAAGAGCCTCAGTTTTTTGACTAAAGCCATTTTATAAGTGTTTTTTAGACGAACACTTTTCTAAAATTAGCCATGCTGGAGAAATCTTTTAAACAAATAATACTCCATCAATTCTTGTACTTTGTTACGGATTCTTGGATTAAAGTAGTTATGTTGTTCTTCGTAGCCTTTATAAAGAAATAAGAACATGGTAAAAGACTCGTCACGATTAATTTCTTTTACTTGTATTTGATTTTTACGTAGAAATTGTTTGACCTCATATAATTCTTTTTGAATTGATTTCATAGCTTCCTCAATTAGTTCTAAATAAGGCTTTTTTAGTTTGAACGGACTTTTCTCAAAAACTAACAAGTCTCGATTTAACACAATTAAAACCATAGGTAAATAAATGGCTTTTTCAATGATATCTCTCTCCAGTTCAGGTATTCGAGTCATGAAAAGTCTCCTTTCGAATTAGAACGTTTGTTCGTATAAATCATACAAGAAAATTTCCATTGAGGCAAGACTCTTCCTTTAAGCTTCAAAAATACTTTTCTTTGTCTAAGGCTCTTTTCGTAAACTTTGGTGATATGAGAACCGAATATTAAACAATTACCTTAATTCTTCAGCATCTTTTTATATTACTGTTACGAAAAGATGCCAATAATAATACGGGTTTAGGTAAAGTACGTAAAAACAACAATTAATGCGAAAACAGCCTTGTCTAAAATGACTGAATAATTCATAGAGTAAATATAAGTATTCATTTTTATTCTAAAAATTTTCTTTATTTTTGCAGGTAAAGTATTTCTAGTGTCGAAATATTTTTAAAAGCTTTTTTTAGGGGGAGTAAAGAATGGACAAAAGAGGAATAGAAGCAAAAGATTTATACCAATTAAAATCGGTTGCAAATCCGCAGGTTTCACCGGATGGAAGAAAGT
>DASQIV010000123.1:0-2462 GCA_035631415.1 Pseudoneobacillus sp.
TCCGAAACGAAGAATAATATCAGGTTTTAAATTCTTTTTAGCGTCTTCATTTCTTAAAAAGTTATCATAACCATCTACAATAAACTGATCGTTATGAACACCACTCCGCAATTGTGATAGCGGGTCTGCAAGAATGGGAAAGGCTAATTTTTCAGCTAGTTGAACAACTTCGGAATTAAAATCTTCATGATCCATTGGACCGCAAACAATAATTCCGTTACGATGTTCGGCTAAAAGAGACGCTAATTCTTTAAACTTTTCTTTGTTTAAAGTCCAGCTACTGTGATCAATTTGTACATAACTACCGGTTCGTTCTCCCATTGTGAACAATTCCTCTTGTTCAAGGTTAGGAATGAGCGGCTCACGAAATGGGAAATTCATATGTACTGGCCCAGTCGGATTACAGCGGGCAGTGCTTACTGCACGAGCACAAGTCATTCGAACATATCTAATCATCGAACTTTCCATCTCAGGTAGTGGCATTTCAAAGTAAGCTTTAACATGCTTTCCATAAAGGTGGATTTGATCAATAGCTTGTGGTGCACCAACTTCTCTTAATTCATGTGGGCGATCTGCCGTAAGCACGATTAACGGAATACGTGAATAACTAGCCTCAATAATAGCCGGAAAATAATTGGCAGCAGCAGTGCCCGATGTACAAAGAAGGGCAACTGGTTTCCTTGTCGCCTTAGCCATACCTAAAGCAAAGAAACCAGCAGAACGCTCGTCAATTTGAATATGAACTTTTAATGTTGGATGTTCGGCCATCATCATGGCCATAGGGGTTGATCTGGATCCAGGGCTAACCACCACATCGCTAACTCCTGACTCGACAAGCTCACTAACAAATGCAGCAGTATAGGCCGTTAAAGCTTCTTGATGATTCATTTTTCGTTTCCTCCAAGTGCGTTTAACATCGGGCGAAACTTTATACTTGTCTCCACATATTCGCTTTCAGCATCAGAGTTTTCCACAATTCCACAACCAGCGAACAAGGACGCTTCGTCACCTTGAATAAGTCCTGAACGAATAGCAACTGCAAATTCTCCATTACCATTCAAATCCAACCAACCAATTGGTGCAGCATAAAAGCCCCGATCTAATTCTTCTATTTCTCGTATTTTTTCTATAGCCTCTAGCTTCGGCATACCACCAAGAGCTGGAGTTGGATGCAAACGTTTTACTAATTCTAACAAAGAGGTATTTTCTTTACTCACTCCGGAAACAGGAGTATACAAGTGCTGAATATATCTCATCTTCATAAGCTCTGGTTGATTTGGTATTTTTAAGTCTATACAGAATTCTTCCATCGCTTCTTTAATCATATCAACGACAAAATTATGCTCATTTAAGTTCTTTTGATCCGATAATAAAGCATTTCCTAAGAGAATATCTTCTTCACTTGTCTTTCCTCTTGGGGTTGACCCAGCTAAACACGTTGAAAAAAGAGTCATTCCTTCTTTTTTTACTAGTCTTTCTGGTGAGGCCCCAATGAAGCAATCTCCATTTGATTCAAAAGCAAATACAAAGCTTTCCTTTTGCGCTTGTAATAGATGATGTAAAACTTTTTCAACCCGAATGGACTTTTTAAAAAAGAGGCGAAGTTCCCTTGCTAGTACAACCTTTTTTAACACTTCATCCTCTTGAAGATCAGTTACTAATTTTGTAACGGATTCTTTCCATTCGTCCGGATTTATTTCTTCTATTTTAAAAGGGTTACTTCCGTTTTCTATGTCGAGGACTTCTTTTGAGTTTAATAAAGAAGCTCTCTCTTGATTCATTTTACTTGCCAAATTTTGCGCATCTTGACCTGTACATAAAACATTGGTCGTTAAGTAAGCTTGGCCATCAATAATGGAAAGCATGTATTTCGGTAATTGAAATAACGAATCAGAATACTGAGACCATAATGGCGTTTTCATTTTTAAAGGATCAAACGAGAAACCCCCAAAAAGTGCTGGTCCAATGCCTTGTACCGAAAAGGACTGATGAATAACAGCATCTTTTGTGAGCTGCTTCCATTCTTTTTCAACATGAAAAAAGCGGTCAGTTGACTGATCCGACTGTATTTGTCCAGCATTTCCTAAACCTACAATAATCGTTTTATCTAATGGGTCTTTCCAAAAAAAGCGTTCGCCAAGAAATAACTCTCTTCCCGCATCAAAAAATGCTAGGGGGTCTATCTTGTCTATTTTGTGGACTTCACTAACCAATATCGGCCTTTTGAAACTTTTGAACCGAGTAACTGCTAATTGAATTCCATCTTTAAGCTCCGTTTCTTGGATGGTAACCAAAAAAATCCCTCCAAAACAGTCAAAAAGACTGCAATCCATACCTTCCTACGTCTACTTAAACATACTACTCATTCTTATAGAATGTCAATAAAACATATCTCTTCATACCTTCTATTTTCCTATATATATGGTTTAGTATAGATGGAATACCCTTCCATAATAGACGAT
>DASQIV010000124.1:0-7519 GCA_035631415.1 Pseudoneobacillus sp.
TAAAGTGGGTACTACTTAAAGGAGGTAAATAATGTTAATTGATGAAAAGATAAAGGATCTAGGGATCTCCTGGCCCAAACAGTCACCTCAACCAATGGCTAATTATGTCACAGTCCGAAGATGTGGAAATTTACTTTACCTTTCTGGTGCAGGACCTTTTGTAGATGGTAAGCCGAGCTATGTTGGAAGAGTAGGGATAGAAATTACCATTGAAGAAGCATATGACGCAGCTAGACTATCCGCAGTTAACCTATTAAGTATGATTCAAAGTGAAGTTGGAAGTTTGGAAAACATTCGAATCATCAAGCTTCTTGGATTTGTTAGCAGTTCAAATGATTTTTACAATCAACCTGAAGTCATCAATGGCGCATCCGATTTCCTTGTTACCGTTCTTGGTGAAAATGGAAAGCATGCCCGATCAGCAATCGGAACAAGTGTTTTGCCGTTTAATATTCCTGTAGAAATTGAAATGATTGCAGAAATCATACAATAGGAGGCAAAAAAATGTTTGTTACGTTAAGTCAGATCCAACAGGCGAGAGCCAATCTCGCTGGTGTTATTATTCCAACTCCCCTTCAAGATTCAAGCACCTTTTCAAAACTTTCCGGAAATGAAATTTACTTAAAAACAGAAAACCTCCAAAAAACAGGATCATTTAAAATTCGTGGGGCTTATAACAAACTTGCCAATTTATCTACGGAAGAACAATCCCGTGGTGTAGTTGCTTTCTCAGCAGGAAATCATGGTGCAGCAACCGCCTACGCTGCAAAAAAGCTTGGCATTCGTGCAACTGTTGTCATGCCTGAAAATCCAGTACCTAGTAAGAAGAATGCCATTGAATCCTATGGGGCAAGAACGATTGAATACGGGACAACTTCAATTGCCATGTTTGAGAAAGCATTCCAGCTTCACCAAGAGGAAGGACTTACGCTGGTCCACCCATTTGATGATTTACATATTATCGCTGGTCAAGGAACAATTGGGTTAGAAATTCTTGAGGACTTACCAGAGCTTGATGTTGTGATTGTGCCTGTAAGTGGTGGAGGACTTATTTCAGGTATAGCAGCAGCCTTAAAGGAACTCAAACCCACAATGAATGTAATTGGTGTTAATACAGAAGGGGCTACAGCGATGTATACTTCCCTTCAGTATGGACAGCCAGTTGAAATAGAAAAGGTTGATACAATAGCAGATGGACTCATGGTTAAAAAACCAGGAGATATCACTTTTGCTCATACTCAGCGCTATGTAGATGACCTTGTTTTAGTAAAAGAAAGTGAAATTGCTGATTGCGTTTCCTTCCTTGCAGAACGAGCAAAACTTGTGGTGGAACCCTCAGGTGCAGCTGCAATGGCAGCCATGATTAACGGCCATATTTATTTAAAAAACAAAAAGGTTGCAGTTATGATCAGTGGTGGTAATATCAGCTTTGAACTCTATCAAACTCTAATAAAAGAATATAACGAAAAAAACTATAAAATGAGTGAGGTAATGAAATGACCTACAAATTAACGAATATCCGAATTTTAACCTGCGTTGGTGAAGAAGTAATTGATAGTGGTGAGATTCTTTTTAATGAAAAGGGTATTCTTGAAGTAGGTCAACAAGTCGGAGAAGGCTATACGGATATAGAAGAGATAGACGGTAGCGGAATGACCGTTCTCCCAGGACTATGGGATTCCCATGTTCACCTTGGAATGGATGCATCGCCTGATCCATTTGCAAGTATGAAATCAGACGGACCTGAAGATATTGCCTTTAGAGCGGTTAAACAAGGCTATGAATTTTTAAAAGCGGGTATAACCTCGGTACGAAATCTTGGTACAAGGTTTAATGTGGATATTTCCTACCGTGATGCAGTAGCTTCAGGTACCATTAATGGTCCTAGGGTATTTGCAGCGGGCAGTCCCATCGTAATGACAGGTGGACATGGACATGTTATGGCTATTGAGGCCGATGGTTGTGATGAGGTTCGTAAGGCAGCTCGTTCACAGCTAAAAGCGGGTGCTGACCTGTTAAAGGTAATGGCAACTGGTGGGGTCCTAACGAAAGGGAATAAAGAGCCAGGAGCTACTCAATTTTCAGAGGAAGAAATTCGCTGTATATCCCAAGAGGCTGAAAAGGTTTCAAAAACAACGGCTGCCCATACCATTGGTACAGAAGGAATTAAAAATGCGATTCGCGCAGGAGTAACAACAATTGAACATGCTTATTTATTAGACGAAGAAGCTGTTGATTTAATGCTGAAAAAAGGAACATATCTTGTTCCAACTTTGATTGCCCCTAGACTTATTTTAGATAAACCTGGCACCGTACCAGATTATATGATTAAAAAGTTAAATATGATTATTAATGAACATAAAACAAGCTTCCAAATGGCCTATCGGGCAGGAGTACCAATTGCTGCAGGAACGGATGCGGGAACTCCTTTTAATTATCCAGGATTGATGGTAGATGAAATTGGCCTCATGATTGAATATGGTATGAAACCCTATGAAGCGATTTATTCTGCTACCTTGGGGTCAGCAAAAGCCGTCAAAATGGATGCTGAATTAGGTTCTATAGAAGAGGGAAAAGCTGCAGACCTACTTGTGGTTTCTGGGAATCCCTTAGAAAATATTGAAAGCTTACGCGAACCCGTTTATGTATTCTCAAACGGTCGAAATGTCCATCAAAACATCTCTCAAAAGCAACCACAACTTGAAATCAAAGCATAATAGAATGGAATCATCCAAACTTATGTTATACAAGTTACTTTCACCACGTTCTTCATAATATTCCTATCACAACAAACAAAGCCATATCCATAAATAAGAAAATAAAAAGCTTCACCCCTTTAAAGCACCGGGGGTCTGACCCCCGGTGCGGTAGTGCGTTAATACACAAAAAGAATTAGGAAATTTAAGAGGAGATGGTGTGACGTGGTCTATAGTTTTCCGATTGAGCAAGTGAGGAATAGGTTTCCGGCTTTAAATCGAGTGGATAGTAATACTCCGGTCATCTATTTTGATGGTCCCGGTGGAACTCAGATGACCGACTATGCAATTGAATCGATGTATCGCTACATTCGTAACGGAATGGCAAACCTACATGGTACTTTCAACACGAGTATTGAAACAGATGCGATTTTAGAGGAGGCGAGAGAAGCTGTTGCTGATTTACTTGGATGCCAAGCAAAGGAAGTAGCGTTTGGGGCAAATATGACATCTCTTGCTTTTTCCATCGCAAGGAGCCTTACTAGTTTTATAGAGCAAGGAGATGAAATTGTCGTCACTGAGCTTGACCATCGTGCAAACGTAGATCCATGGATCACACTTGCCAGGGATTGTGGGGCAACTGTTAAGTTTATTAAACTGGATTCCGAGTCCTATACATTAAGGTTAGATCAATTGAATGAAGTTATCACATCGAAAACGAGGCTTGTGGCTGTCGGTATGTCTTCTAATGTGACGGGAACAGTAACTGATGTAAGAAAGGTCATTCAACGGGCAAAAGAAGTTCAGTCATTAGTCGTGTTAGATGCTGTACACGCCGTTCCACATCTCCCTATTGACGTCAAAAAATTAGGATGTGATATCCTTCTTTGTTCTGCTTACAAATTTTTTGGTCCTCATGTGGGCGTCGCTGTTATCCAAGAGACCTTATTTGAAAAATTACCAGTATATAAGCTTCAGCCAGCACCCACTGAAATTCCTTATAAGTTAGAGACTGGTACACAAAATCATGAAGGAATAGCAGGTATTATTGGTGCCATCAAATTTTTAGAAGAGCTTGGTAATGGAACAACGCGCCGAGAGCGGCTACTTTCAGGAATGCAGGCCATCGAGGACTATGAAAAAGAACTTTCAGACGAACTTGAGAGTTTTCTAGTAAGTCTACCGGGGGTGAAACTCTTCCGTGCACCATATGGACCAAAGACACCAACATTTGCCTTTACTCTCGAAAATCAGAATTCACGGGAGGTTACTAATTATTTAGCGAAAACCCATAATATGTGCGTAGCAGACGGTGATTTCTATGCCTCAACAATGGCAGAAATATTAGAAGTTCACTCAGTTGGTGGTTGGGTTCGAATTGGCCTGGCACCGTATAATACTAGAGAAGAAATTCAACAATTTAAACAGGGTTTAAAAGCCTTTCTTGAAGAACATCAAAAGAATGTTATTCGATAGATTCCAAAAGAAACCGATTCTTTTTTTTAAATGAATCGGTTTTTTCTGAAAATATGATAGTTAAATAGGTAAGTGGTAACTAACATTGATAGCCACTATAGATTAAACTCCTATAAAACATAAACGATAAAGGAGGAGGAATGCTATGTACGAAATAAATGATATTAAAGCAAATCATCCTATCTTTAAAAATTACCTTCCTATTGCAGAAGGAATTGCCAAAACGTTTGGAAGTCATTGCGAGGTGGTGGTCCATGATTTAACTGATGTATCTTCATCTATTGTGGCTATTTATAACGGGCATGTGACAGGTAGAGAGGTAGGGTCACCAATGACTGATCTCGGTCTTACCATTTTAAGAAAGGGAATGGAAGAAGACCTGCTTTTAAACTACGCAAATAAAAGCATAAAAGGAAAAAGAGTGAAATCGTCCTCGATTATGATTCGTGATGATGATGGAGAGGTCGTGGGTTGTCTCTGTATTAATATTGATCTAACTCTTTTATCCTTGGCAGGGACTATTTTAAATGAATTAGTCAATGTACATGAAGAAAAAAAAAAGGAATCCTTTCCACAATCGGTAACGGATCTCGAGAAAATGATGATCGATCGTGCAGTAGAGAAAATTGGAAAGCCTATCGGACTCATGGGGAAAAATGAAAGAATGGAGTTTATCCGTATACTCGATGAAATGGGTCTATTCCTCATCAAAGGCACCGTACATAATGTCGCTCATATGCTAGAAGTATCAAAATATACAATATACAACTACCTTGAGAAGAAACCTTAATTTGGACCCCCTTTTAAAGGGGGTTTTGTAGTTTGTGAAGAAAAATAAATGAAAATATCACTTCATCTATGATTTTTTTCAAATAAGTATTTTAATGACATTTCAGCTAATATAAGCATCCTTTTTTGATAACTTTTCCATTTAATTTCTCAATTGACTCATTTTTCCAAAATATAGATAATAGGGAGATAGACTAGATAAAAAGGGGAGAAGTTTGTGCGCATAAAAAAAGGATATTTGATTATTGGAGCAATATTATTAGTTGCGTTATTCATTGGGATTTTTAATGATAAGGAGTTAACAGCAAAGCAAACACCGATATTTACAGATAAAAACATCTACGAAACGGATATAATCAAAAGTTGGGAAACCTTCAAAAAGGAATATAAAATCTCAGATCAAGCTAAAATTGATGATGTTTCCATCGTCTTAAATAATCAAGGAGACTTTGAATCTGTTAAGTTTAATTTAGTAGAAAAGAAGGGTAATAAATATAAATCCATTCATCATCAAAGCTGTGTCTCTTGCCCAAATCTTCAAGATGATGACAATACGGTTTGGACTGAAACTTCAAGTGACTGGGCAGCTTATTCGAAAATTATCGACGCGGATACTTTTTTTGCGAAGCTACAATTTCTAAACCAAAATATGAAATTTACAGAGAATAAACTAAATGTATTTTTTCAAATCCGAACACGTGAATGGAGTGATACAATTTCACTTCCTGGTGATTACTTTATATTAGGAGAAAATCAAATTGATCGTGTGAAAGCACCAAGTGATAAGGTATCCTATATGGGTTATAACCTGCAAGTGATTGAAGGCGACAGTGTAAACTTCCATTCTGATGAAAATACTAAAAATATTATTATTGATCAAAAAGAATAATTTGACTCCCCTAGAACTTATGGTTTTAGGGATTTTTACTTTTGGTTTTTAGTTACCTATAAAATTATTATGTTAACAAATGAGATTTAAACTCACTAATATGATAAATTGTGACTAGAACATATAGTAAGCGAGGGTGAATGGACATGCCATTTTTGACACAAGAGCTAGCACAAGAAATTGTCGAGCGTACGATGAAAATCTTAATTAACAATATAAATGTTATGGACGAAAATGGAGTTATTATTGGATCTGGTGATGTTGAACGAGTCAATCAACTTCATGATGGTGCTCTTTTAGTTCTTGAGAGAGATGAGAGTGTTGAGATTGATGAAGAAGAGGCACAAAAATTAAAAGGGGCAAAACCTGGTATCAATCTGCCCATTCGGTTTCATAATCAAACAGTAGGTGTAATTGGAATCACCGGAGACCCATCACAAATTCGTAACTACGCACAGTTGGTTAAAATGTCTGCTGAGCTGGTTTTAGAACAGTCGTTCTTATTGGAACGCATGCAGTGGAAGGAGAGACTACAAGGATAGATTGTGAACCAGCTCATACATGAAGAGGAAATAAATGAAAGTGTCATGAAGGAACGAGCCAATATTCTTGGGGTGAACTTGGAATTGCCGAGAGTTCTTATTTTTCTAGAATGTATAGGGGATATAGAAAATATCAATTTTTCAAAATTAATGAGAAGCGTTCACTATGAACTGGATAAAGCTGACTTAATCGCGTTAACTTACAATAATAATATTGTCATCCTAAAATATGTGAAAAAAGAAGAAAATGACCTACATCATTTTCTTTCAAGAATAGCAAAACCCATTAAAGAACATGCTAACGATTTCTTTTTAATATCCAGTGGTTCATTTGCACCAACAATAAAAGAACTCAAAACCTCTTTTATAAACGCACAAAAAACGATAAAAGTGGGCCGAATATTATTCCCATTTCAAAATGTGTATCATTTTAATCAGCTTCAGCTAGAAGTCCTACTTTCACAACTAGGTCAAGTAAAGATGTTTACTTTTTATAACGAAATCAAGGAACATGATAAAAATGGAGAGTTACAGCAAACTTTACAGGCTTTCATTAATGAAAACGGGGAGTTAAACAAAGTGGCCGAAAGTTTATTCATTCACCGCAATACTCTGCGTTACCGTTTAGACAAAATAACGGAACTAACAGGTAAAGATCCAAGGAAAATCAAGGATTTAATCGAATTATACACAGCAAAAATTTTACATGAATTGAAATGAATTGTGCAATTGCACAAAAAACAATAAAAAAACAAATATTAATTTTATAAAATAGAACAATGATTACTTGTTAGAAAACGCTTACAATTAGGACATAACTTCACAACAACTTAGGAGGTAATATCATGGATGTTACTGTAAGCGCTTTAGGAGCCATAAGTGCCTTAGTTATTGCAATCGTATTAATTTTAAAGAAAGTTCCACCTGCATACGGAATGGTAGCAGGAGCCTTAATCGGTGGATTGATTGGTGGAGCTGATATTACCAATACAGTTAACTTAATGATGGAAGGCGCCAAAGGAATTATTCCTGCCGTTCTTCGTATCCTTGCAGCTGGGGTATTGGCTGGTGTCTTAATTGAATCAGGGGCTGCTTCCTCCATTGCGGAAACCATTGTAAAAAAATTA
>DASQIV010000125.1:0-2497 GCA_035631415.1 Pseudoneobacillus sp.
GAACATGGATGAAACGACATTTGGTATTGTCATTCTTCAGGTTGAAAATGAAGAAGCCGCTCGGACTATTATGGAAAATGACCCAACCGTAAAAGGTGGGGTTATGACAGCAGAATTATTCCCATATCGAGTCGCACTATATAATGAAAATTTCACAGTAGGAGGTAAATAAAAATGGAACAACAAACCTTCTCTCATAAACAGATGGCTAGCCAATGTTTTAATAGAGTGTGGGACTTTTTAGATAAAACGGAGCGTTCCCCTCAAGAAGAGGAGCAGATGATTCATTTAGCTCACACTTCTTTTTGGCATTGGACACAGGTAGAAGACCATACGCCTACAAACCTATCGATAGGCTATTGGCAAATTTCAAGAGTCTATGCAGTCGTTGGAAATGGAGAGCAATCTTTATTTTATGCGAATCGCTGTTTAGAGGTTAGTCTTCAATCGGAAATAGCACCTTTTTATATTGGATATGCTTATGAGGCTCTGGCGAGAGCGTACAAAATTCTTAACCAAAAAGAGCAATCAAACGAGGCTTATGAAAAATGCCTTGATGTTGCTGAGGGTATTATAGTAGAAGATAGCAAAAAGATGTTACTTCAGGACTTAGAAGATATTAGAGAGTGGTCTTTAGCCTAAGCAGGTTTATATCAATCTTATCAAAAATGGAATGGTTGCAATGGATCAGGGTGGAATGATTCATACTTCTATTAAGCGGGACAATCAAGATGTAGGTATTGAAATTTTAGATCCAGGTACAGGAATACCAGAAGAAAAGTTATCACAGCTTGAGCAGCCGTTTTATTCAACGAAGGAAAAGGGGACATGACTGGGGTTGATGGTAACCTATCAAATTATTGAAAATCATCAAGGCATTATTACGGTAAAAAGTGAATTGAATGTGGGAACCACGTTTACAAATCGACTACCAATTAAGATATGACTGAACAGGTCCATTACCAGTGTGGGTCTGTTTTTTTATCTATAAAATTATTATATTATGCAACAAAGTTTACTAGTATGTAATAACTATTTTTACTCGAATGATTGTCTTGTACACAATAATAATTTATAATTCTAAATGTGTAGAAAATTCAGAATTATATAAAGGAGGAGTTTGTTTGGAAAGTTTTATTAGTTCCTTAAACGGTATTTTATGGAGTACACCGGTCATTTATATTTTATTAGGTGTAGGTTTAGTTTTTTCTGTAATGACACGTTTCCTTCAAGTTAGACTGATTAAAGACATGGTTAAATTAATGTTCCAAGGGAAAAGTTCTAAAGCGGGTGTTTCTTCTTTTCAGGCCTTATCTATAGCTCTTTCAGGCCGCGTTGGAACTGGTAATATTGCTGGAACAGCTACTGCGATTGCAATGGGTGGCCCAGGTGCTGTTTTTTGGATGTGGGCGATTGCTTTCATTGGTGCTAGTAGTGCTTTTATTGAATCTACACTTGCTCAAATCTATAAAGTAAAACAGGATGGTCAATATCGCGGTGGTCCTGCTTATTATATTGAAAAGGGAATCGGTATCAAATGGTTTGCAGTCCTTTTTGCCGTATCAGCTCTTTTAGCAATGAGTGTGTTAATGCCTGGTATTCAGTCAAACTCCATTGCAGCAGGGTTAAAAAATGCCTTTGGAATTAGTCCATATGTATCTGGAATTGGAATTATTCTATTATTGGGATTAATCATTTTTGGTGGGGTAAAGCGAATTGCGAATGTGGCACAATATGTTGTTCCATTTATGGCTATAGGTTATATTTTGGTATCACTTATTATTGTAGTAATGAATATTGGTGAACTACCAGGCGTATTCGCATTAATCTTTAAGAGTGCATTTGCATTAGATTCTGCCTTTGGTGGTATTGTCGGGATGGCTATTTCTTGGGGGGTAAAACGTGGTATTTACTCTAATGAAGCTGGCCAAGGAACAGGAGCTCACGCTGCTGCAGCTGCGGAAGTTTCACATCCTGCTAAGCAAGGACTTGTGCAAGCAGCTTCTGTTTATATCGATACATTATTAGTTTGTTCAGCTACAGCTTTTATGATTCTTTTCACTGGTATGTACAATACAGCAAATCCAGATGGAGGCTTTATTAAAGAAGGTATAGCTGGTGTGGAAGCAGGACCTGCATTCACACAGGCGGCTGTTGATACCGTTCTTCCTGGATTCGGCTCTGGATTTGTAGCGGTATCGCTTTTCTTCTTCGCATTTACAACGATTATGGCTTATTATTACATGGCTGAAACCAATATTGCTTACTTATTACGAGGCAAGAATAATAAATTGGCAATGTTACTTTTAAAAGTCGTGATTATGGCAGCAACCTTCTACGGTGCTGTTAAGACTGCAGGATTAGCATGGGCACTTGGAGATGTAGGTTTAGGAATCATGGTTTGGATCAACATGATAGCGATTGTCATTCTAGCAAAACCTGCATTAATTGCTTTAAAGGATTACGAACAGCAAAAACGTCAAGGACTTGATCCTGT